>NZ_CAMLRU010000019.1 GCF_946482535.1 uncultured Flavobacterium sp. | reverse complement strand
AACGCCTTCAACATCCATTAACCATGCTTCATATGTTGGCAATGCTTCTTCAGTAATAGTGTCTCCTACCAATACTACCCAAAAATCATAGGGTAATTCTTTGGCAATTTCTCTTAATTCTTTTACTTCTTCAAAGAAATTTTCATTTTCAGAATTGGGAAGAAAGTCTGAAGGTTGCCATATTTTTTCGACAGGAATCAGAAACTCATCAACAAACTTATCGACGTCTTTTTCCAGAAATTGCATCACTTCCAGTCTTACATTTTTTTGAGGCATTGTTTAGTTTTTTATAGATTGAATTATCGTTTGTTCTGTTTTCTCCATCAATTCTTCAAACGAAAAATCTTTAACGGCTATTGGTTCGTGAATAATGTATTCTAAACGATTCCCTAAACCCATTGGGAAAGCTCCAAATTTAACCATTTTCCATGAATTATTGATAGTAATAGGCACAACAAAAGCAGATGGCGCGTATTTACATAAGATTTTTAACCCACTTTGTGCAAATTCTTTTGGCTTTCCGTTTTTACTTCGAGTACCTTCGGGGAATATGACCGCAGAGCGTTTGTGTTTTTCGATATATTCTGATAAGCCTTTGATCACGGGAATGGCTTGTTTGGGATCTTTACGGTCTATTAAAACCGAACCGCCGTGTCTTAAATTATAGGAAACACTCGGGATGCCTTTGCCCAATTCTTTTTTGCTTACAAATTTGGCATGAAAACGACGCAAATACCAAATAATTCCAATGATGTCATACAAACTTTGGTGATTGGATACAAAAATAATCGGTACGCCTTTCGGAATCAATTCCCGATTTTTAAAAGTGTAAGTGGTGCCTAGGATGTTGGTGCACTTGGTTAAGAAAAAATTCAAATAATCGACACTTTTTTTATGTGCTTGATAGCCGAAAACATTGAAACAAACCCATTGAATTGGGTGAAAAACAACCAAGGTCAACCCAAAACAAAAGTAGTATAGAATTGAAATCGGATAAGAAATAAGCTTTTCCATAACTGTAAAATTGGTTGTAAAAGTAGCAAAAATCAAAGGATGGAAAGTAAAGCAATGATAAAAAACAGTTTAAAAATTCAGTAAAATATACACTTTTTATGTATCGCTTTGAAATTAATCCTGCCTACCTTTAAAAACCCGCAGATTGATTTGCCTTAAACAGGATATAATTTGTTCAAAACTCGTGTGGTTTGTATCTTATAACTTCAAAAAAAGCATTATTTTTATGCCACTAAATTTTTAAAAAATGAGTTCAGAAAAAGAAGCGAAATTAAAAGCATTACAATTAACCCTTGATAAATTAGACAAAGCCTACGGGAAAGGAACCGTGATGAAAATGGGCGATAAAGCAGTGGAAGAAGTGGAAGTAATTCCTTCCGGTTCACTCGGTTTAGATTTGGCCTTAGGGGTAAACGGATACCCAAAAGGAAGAGTTATTGAAATATACGGTCCGGAATCTTCGGGTAAAACCACTTTAACCTTACACGCTATAGCCGAAGCCCAAAAAGCCGGTGGTATTGCTGCCTTTATCGATGCAGAACACGCTTTTGACAGGCATTATGCTGAAAAGTTGGGTGTTGACATTGAAAACCTAATCATTTCTCAACCGGACAACGGAGAACAAGCACTGGAAATTGCCGAAAATTTAATCCGTTCCGGAGCGATTGACATTGTGGTTGTTGACTCGGTAGCGGCCTTAACCCCAAAAAGCGAAATTGAAGGTGAAATGGGTGATTCTAAAATGGGATTACACGCGCGTTTGATGTCGCAAGCTTTGAGAAAACTAACGGGAACCATCAGTAAAACCAATTGTACCGTGTTTTTCATCAACCAGTTGAGAGAAAAAATCGGCGTGATGTTCGGAAATCCGGAAACAACCACCGGTGGAAACGCTTTGAAATTCTATGCTTCTGTTCGTTTGGATATTCGTCGTTCCTCGCAAATTAAAGACGGTGAAAACGTTATTGGTAACCGAACCAAAGTAAAAGTGGTAAAAAACAAAGTAGCACCGCCTTTTAAAACAGCAGAATTCGACATTATGTATGGAGAAGGTGTTTCTAAAACCGGTGAAATTTTGGACTTGGCCGTTGAATTTGAAATCATCAAAAAAGCCGGTTCTTGGTTCAGCTATGGCGATACCAAACTCGGACAAGGTCGAGATGCTGTCAAAGTTTTAATCAAAGACAATCCGGAATTGGCGGAAGAACTGGAACAAAAAATCAAAGAAGTCATCAAAGAAAATAATGGCTAAAACAAAAAAACGTCTCGATAAAAATCGGGGCGTTTTTTTTATTAATTTAACGCAACCTTTTTTCTGTTTATCCATCTTACCCAAAAAATTAATATCATTATGAAAAGAATAATTTCTCTTTTAGCTTTACTTCTTTTATTCAATTCCTGTGAGCTAAATGATGGTCAAAATTATACCCTTGAATTAAGACCGGTTATAAGTGTTGATATTCCTGATGAATTTACCTTAGGAGAAACATACACTATTACCATGAATTACAACAAACCAACAAGTTGTCATTTGTATAATACCATTTACTATGACAAGAACTTAAATGTAAGAACCATTGCCGTTGAGACTGCTAAAGAAGAAAGAAATGGTTGCACGGAAACCCCGGATGACGTGTCTTCTTGTTCGTTTAACTTTTTAGTCACCAGTAACGGTTCCTATATCTTTAAATTTTGGCAAGGAAAAGATGAGCAAGGAAATAATATCTTTTTAGAGTACGAAATACCGGTAACGAACTAAAAAACAACAATCAATTTTTGACAATTGGATTTAAATCAACTCATAAATGATTGCAAAAAAAACAATAGAAAAGCACAAGAACAGTTATACAGAATCTATTCCTCTAAACTGTTTGCTGTATGCTTAAAATATTCGCGCAATTATACTGAGGCTCAAGACAATTTGCAAGATGGATTTTTATTGATTTTTCAAAAAATTGAGCAGTTTTCATTCAAAGGTTCTTTTGAAGGTTGGTTGAAACGAGTGATGATTAATCACATTTTACAGCAATACCGCAATCAAACCTTTTTGAGTTTGGTTAATGAAGATGTTGCTGAGGAGGAAGAAGTTGCCATTGAAGAGGATAACATTTCTATGGATTATTTGTTGAAAATAATTCAGGAATTGCCCGATAGGTACCGATTGGTTTTTAACCTTTACATTATTGATCGTTATTCTCATGCGGAAATTGCCGAGATGCTCAACATCAATATCGGCACCTCAAAATCAAACTTGGCTAGAGCCAGGATTATTTTAAAGGAAAAAATTGAACAATATAAAAACGAAGAAGCCAAAAGGTTTCCTTCTGCAAAATGAGTAATAAAAAGAATATAGACCACTTTTTTCAAGAAAAATTCAAAGCCTTTGAAGCCAATCCGGCCGAGGAAGTTTGGGACGCTATTGAAGCAAAACTTGAGGAAAAAAAACGCAAAAGAGTCATTCCTTTTTGGTGGAAACTCTCCGGCATTGCCGCATTATTAGTCATAGGGTTTGTGCTCTCTAATCTTTTTTTCAATCCAAATACTGTTAAGTCGGATACTATTGTCGTTGAAAAAGAGACTAATCAAGGGGAAAAGGATTCAACCCAGATTACTCCAACTAATACAGAAACCAATTCTAATGCTTCTTCAACGTTTGAAGTCGTTACTAATAGTGAGTCCAAGGACAATTCCGAGAGTTTAAACACTGGAGAAAATATCAAACCTAACACACCTAACGTAACCCAACAAAAGTCAGCGGGTAAACCAAATCCATACACCTCCGTTAACAAATCTAAATCCGGAATTGTTCTCGATAAATCGATTAGAAACCAAGATCCGACGAACACGGATAAAAAGGCAACTTCCGCTAATCCTTTCGGAGAAAAGACAAATGCAATAGCCAACAAAATAAACCCTACTGATTTGAAAGATGAAAATCAAATGGCTCAAAAACTTGGTGAAGATAATAGTCTAATGAACTCCAATTCAAAAGCAAACTCCGGTGAACTTAATCTTGATACTTTAAAAGGAAACCAAAACACTACCGTTGCCGTTAAAGAAGGAGAAAATAAAACTATTGACACAACAACCCATAAAGTTGCGGTAAACAATCCGCTCGATGAATTGCTTGACAAAAAAGAAAAACAAACCCAACAAGAATCAAAATTAAACAGATGGCAATTAACCTCTAATGTGACCCCTATTTTCTTTGGTTCTATTGCCAATGGTTCGCCTATTGATTCCACTCTGATGAAAAATGCCAAATCTTATAATACCAGTGTTGGATTTGGACTCGGCGTTAGTTACAGTGTAAACAAAAAACTAACCATCAGAACCGGATTGAATAAGTTGAACATGAGTTACAACACTAATGATATTGTTTACTTTGCCGGAATAGAATCGAGAACGCTAAAAAACATCAATCCGTCTGCCGCAGGTTCAATGATACAAATTGAAAGCGGACAAGTCAATGCCCAATCACTGGCGCCTTCCGAAACGGATTTACTGCCGTTTGAAAATTCAATTACGCATAAACACAAAGGATACATAAGCCAAGAAATGGGTTATTTGGAAATGCCTTTGGAATTGTCATATGCCTTAATTGATAAAAAATTCGGGTTCAAACTTATTGGCGGATTTAGTACACTTTTGCTACAAGACAATGCGGTAAATGTGGTATCTGACAATGGCAACACTTTCTTGGGCGAAGCCAGCAACTTGAATACTGTTCATTTTAGTACCAATATCGGATTGGGAATTAAATATGGTTTTATGAAGTCTTTCGAATTCAATGTGGAGCCAACATTTAAATACCAAATCAATACATTCCGCTCAGACGACGGAAATTTCAAACCTTATGTGTTTGGAATTTACAGTGGCGTTAGTTATAAATTCTAGTTTGTGATTGTTTAAAAATTAGTTAAGTGGTGTTATTGCTTTCGAGTAATAACTAAAAAGAGTTCCAATCCCGAAGCCTCGGGAGGAACTCTTTTTTATTTTAAATCCTCTTGTAAATCTTTTAAAAGTACTTCTCTCACACTTTGTTTTAAAGTCTTTTTGTAATCCGCACTTTGATTTTTGGTGTCAAAAAAGCGATGTACTTTGGCTCGCATCAAACCCGGACTTCCACTGAAAAAAGTATACGAAAAAAGTCTTTTGTTGTCATAAAACGTCATGGGAACTATAGGAATCTCATGTTCTATAGCCAAACGGAAAGCACCGTCTTTGAATTCGTCTAAAATCACACTTTCTTCAGGAACACCGCCTTCAGGGAAAATACAAATACTTACGCCTTGGTTCAATCTTTTTTGGGCACGACCAAAAACCGCCATTCTGCTTTTAGAACTGCTTCTGTCTACCAAAATACAAGTGCGCTTATAGAAGAATCCGAATAACGGAATCTTAGCCAATTCTTTTTTACCCACAAATACAAAAGGGTTTTTAACTATCGAAAGCATCAGCATGATATCGGTCATCGATGTGTGATTGGCTACAAACATATAGCTTTTGCCTTCTTGCGGTGCTTCTTCAAAGGTTACTTTGACCCTAAAACCCATTCCCAAAAGAATGAATTTAGCCCAAATCCTGGCCATCACAAAAAAATAGGGATACCATTTTTCCGAAAGTATGGAAACCAGCAAAAAAGGAAACATAACGATGATGGGAATCGCTATCAAAATGTAGAACCAAACGCGAAAAAGCGTCCAAAAAACAATTTTCAATGCTCTCATGTTGTCAAATGTAATGAAAGGTATGCAATTTTTAATACAAAGGTTTAACTTTGCGATTAGAAAAAAATTGAAGATGTCAAAAATTTTAACCGGAATTCAAAGCACAGGAACGCCGCATTTGGGCAACCTTTTGGGCGCCATTTTGCCTGCCATTGAACTGTCAAAAAATCCAAGCAACGAATCGTTTCTTTTTATTGCTGATTTACACTCTGTTACCCAAATCAAAAACGGCGAGGAACTTCGTCAAAACACCTACAGCACTGCAGCTGTTTGGTTGGCTTGCGGATTAGATGTGGAGAAAGTAATTTTTTACCGCCAAAGCGATGTGCCGCAAACGGCTGAATTGTCTTGGTATTTGAGTTGCTTTTTTCCGTTCCAAAGGTTAACCTTGGCGCATTCTTTCAAAGATAAAGCGGACCGATTGGAGGATGTAAATGCCGGTTTGTTTTCGTATCCGATGTTGATGGCGGCCGATATTTTATTGTATGATGCCGAATTCGTTCCGGTGGGAAAAGACCAAATGCAACATATTGAAATCACCCGTGATGTCGCATCTCGCTTTAACCATCAAATGGGAGAAACTTTCGTCATTCCGGAAGGCAAAGTGCAAGAAGAAACCATGTACGTACCCGGAACAGATGGTCATAAAATGAGTAAATCTCGAGGCAATCTCATCAATATTTTCTTGGAAGATAAAGCGTTGCGCAAGCAAATTATGAGTATTGAAACCGACAGCACACCACTCGAAGAACCCAAAAATCCTGATACTTGTAAAGTTTTCGGTCTGTTTAAATTAATTGCCAATGCTGAACAGATTGCCGAAATGAAGATAAAATATGCCAACGCCAACCGAGATTTTGGTTATGGTCATGCCAAACAAGCTTTGTTTGAATTGATTTGTGAAAAATTCAAAACCGAAAGAGAAAAGTACAACTACTACATGGATAACAAAGCAGAAGTTGATGCCTTATTAAAATTAGGCGCAGCCAAAGCCGGAAAAATTGCCGATGGTGTATTGCAAAAAGTAAGAACCAAATTGGGTTTTGAATAAGCTATTCTTCTATCAATCCGCCGTTTCTGTAATTTAGCTTGACATCGGTTTCAAAAATGTGATCTTCAGCTAAAATGGCTTTTGCACTTGGTGCCAATTCGCTGAAACGATATTCTACTACAGAACCGTTTCTAACAAATAAATGATTACTTTCTGTTTGGAAAGTAGCCAATTTTTTTCCCAAATACACATTAAAAATGGTTTTGGCTTCTACATTATTAAAATTGACATAGAGAAAATCACCTGCTTTGATAAAATGAGCTGTGCGCGGAATTTTTATACTGTCATATAAGACCGCATTTTCCAATAACAACATATCATAATCACTGCTGTTTTGTATTCTGATATTGTTGCCGCTTTCGCCTGTAGGTTGGTTTTCATAAAACGTTTCAAACGGATTTTGCCCGGTTTTAATATCGCTGATTTTGGTTAATCTTTTAATTTGATCCTGATTGTATTCTACTAAAAAAGTACGGAAACTGTCAATCTTAAACTTCATATCCGTATAATAACGGTCTAATTTTCTCGGCTCTGAATCGGTTTCATAGTCATCATAAGTCTCATAACTATCATATTGATCATTGATTTCAGAAACTTCACTGATAAAAAAAGAAACTCGAATTAAGATAAACAATCCGACTACGGCATAAATCCAATAATATTTCTTTCGGTTTACGGCAAAAGGCTTATAATTAATCTCGGCGCTTTCTTTCAACATGGCTATGTTTTTATGCAATTGATCACCTATAGCTTCATAATTTTTCATCGCTGTGAAAACGCTCTTCGCCAATTCAGAACTCTTATCGGCGATATACATATTCATCACTGTAGTAAAAAATGTTTTGACTTTTTCTTCCAATGCTTCGTTTTTCAAACCATTGAGAAAGACATAAAAATTAGCGTCTTTGATGTACAGTATTTTCGAAAAATCGCCAAATGGCGGTTTTAAAGTCCTATTGGCCAAATCGAGTTTTTCTTTGGCAAAAAAGTAAATCAGTTCCGAAATTTCATCCGGTAAAAACGCATGCGCTTCAACCAATAAAGCGATTTCCTGAAAATCATTGGCCTGAATTTTATCAATAACAACCGGATTGAGTTCTTCTGTGAAATAGGTTTTGATAAATGCTTTAATAGCTGTTGTATCTTGAACGGGAACATCAGCTTGAAACTGTTTTTTGGAATAATTTTTTTGGGCAAAAAAGTTAAACAACGCTCTGTTGTTCAACACCGCTTGAAATTCGGATGGCTTTTTTAAAGCTTTAAAGAACTTTGCTATGGAAGCGTCTGTCAAATTGGAATGGCTTTCTTTTTCCTGTTCCAATTTTTCTTTCATGGCGGCTAAATCTGCTTTGGTAAATGAACCGATTTGGTCGGTTTGAACAGACAATAACGCAGCTATTTTAATGATATTCATGGATGTTTTTTTAAATCGATTCAAATAATTTACCGGGTAACGGTCTAATAACGCCTTTCAATTCCATAGTCAAAAGAATAGGGGAAAGTTTAAAAATAGGGAAATCACAATCAAGCGCTATAACATCAAGCAACTGTTTTCCTTTTTGTTGCAAGTAATCATAAATTTTTTGTTCTTCAAAATCTAAACTCACAAAAAGTTGTTTTTGAATGCCTTTCTGCTCACGCTGTGTTGGCGAACCAATCTCCCAATTCAGTCCATAAACTAAATCAGCCGCCGAAGTAATCAAATTGGCGCGTTGCGTTTTAATCAAATCATTGCAACCCTGGCTGTATTTATCACTAATTCTGCCGGGAACGGCAAACACATCGCGGTTGTAATCATTGGCCATATTGGCGGTGATAAGCGAACCTCCTTTTTCGGCACTTTCAATGACTATGGTAGCTTCACTCATGCCGGCAACGATTCGGTTTCGTTTGACAAAATTTTCTTTATCAGGATTGGAATTGCTCCAAAATTCAGTCAGGAATCCGCCGTTTTGCTCCATTTTGGCGACGTATTTTTTATGCGTTTTGGGATAAATCTGGTTCAAGCCATGCGCTAAAACACCGATAGTTTGCAAGTTGTGTTCCATGGCTGCTTGGTGTGCTATTATATCAACGCCATAGGCAAATCCGCTTACAATTATCGGATTAAAAAACGATAAATCTTCCAAGAGTTTTTTGCAAAATTCAGTTCCATAAGAAGTGATTTGTCTTGTGCCGACGATGCTAATCATTCTACGGTTGGTAAGGTCGATATTTCCGGAAGCAAATAACAAAACAGGTCCGTCAATACAATGTTTTAATCGATCCGGATACGCTTCCTCCTGAAAATATAAAACCTTGAGATTCTCTTTTTGAATGTATTCTAATTCCGCTTGCGCTTTCTCGAAAACGGTTTTGTCTTTTAGATTTTTAATCAAAACTTCCCCGACACCATCAATCGCTTTTAGCTCTTTGAGTTTGGCTTTAAAAACATTTTCTGCTGAACCACAATGGTTTATCAATTTTTTAGCCACCACATCACCTACACCATCAATGCGTAAAAGGGCTAAAATGTGAAAAAGTTCGGTTGTATTCATATCAATAAATTACTACAAAACTAAATATTTTTCTTTTGGATTGTTAATAAAATTTGTGAATAATTTTTTGATAGTACTATTGTTTCTATAAATTTGTTGGTATGAAGATTGAACCCTACATTTCCCAATTATTATACCGTTATCAATGTGTTACCGTTCCAGGATTTGGTGCTTTTTTGACCGAATTCCAGTCGGCACAATGGGATGAAAACGCCCATTCGTTTTATCCGCCTAAAAAATTGATTTCGTTCAATCCTTTCCTCAAAAACAACGACGGTTTATTGGCTAATCATTTGGCCCAAACTGAAAAAATTGCCTACGAAGTGGCCGTAAATGCCATTCAAAATGAAGTTTCAGAATGGAAGAATAAAATCCAGGAATACGGTCGTTTTTCAGTAAAAAATATTGGAGAATTTACCTTAAATGCTGAGAAAAATCTAGTGTTTGTTCCGGCTGACCAAGTCAATTACCTCAAAGAATCTTTTGGGTTAAGTTCGTTTGTTTCTCCGTCAATCAAACGTGAAACTTACAAACAAGTAGCCGAAACCCTAGAGGAAAAAGCCCCGATTACTTTTACTCCGGAGAAAAGAAGAAGCTACAAAGCGTTGAAATACGCTGCTGTTTTTGCGATTTCTTTGGGATTAGCAGGTGTTATAGGTTACAAATTGTATGACAATTATTTGAACCAAATAGAACAAGAAACTTTATTAGTACAATCTAACGTTCAGAAAAAAATCAATCAAAAAATACAAGAAGCGACTTTCTTTATTGAAAATCCGCTGCCGAGTGTAACCTTGACGGTTCCGAATGAAAAAATGCCTTACCATGTGGTTGCCGGTGTTTTCAGAATCGAGAGCAATGCCGAGAATGCCTATCAATCTTTGTTAAAATTAGGTTTTAAGGCCAAAAGATTACCGGCCAACAAACACGGCATGTTCCCGGTACTTTACGGCAGTTTTTCCTCTTATGCCGATGCGCAGAACACTATGAAAGACATCAAAAAATTGGACAACAAAGATGCTTGGTTGCTGATTGAAGAACTATAAAAAAATCCCGATTTCTCGGGATTTTTTGTTTTCAGTAATTACCTTTGCAAAAAAAACATGACGCCTAAATATCCTTCCGATTCCTTAACGGTTTTAACCGATTTAGTGTTACCCAGCGAAACCAATCCTTTGAACAACCTTTTTGGCGGTGAATTATTAGCCCGTATGGACCGCGCTGCCAGTATAGCCGCGCGCAGACATTCTCGCAGAATTGTGGTCACTGCATCGGTAAATCACGTGGCTTTTAATCGTGCGATTCCGTTGGGAAGTGTGGTCACTGTAGAAGCCAAAGTTTCGAGAGCTTTTACTTCATCGATGGAAATTTTTATTGATGTTTGGATTGAAGACCGAGAATCGGGAAACAGAACTAAGGCTAACGAAGCCATCTATACTTTTGTTGCTGTTGATGAGACCGGAAATCCTGTTCCTGTTCCTGCGTTGGAACCGGAAACTGAGTTGGAAAAATCAAGATTCGATGCAGCACTTCGCCGAAAACAATTGAGCTTGGTCTTGGCCGGAAAAATGAATCCTCACGACGCTACCGAACTAAAAGCGTTATTTGTTTAGCAGGCGTTTTTTTTATTCAAAAAAACAGTATATTTCCAAAAATTCTGTACAATGAAAACCTCTCAACTTTTGTTGGGTTTTTTATGCCTTTTTGTAAATACTGTTTTAGCGCAAAAAGGGATTGATCCAACTCCGGAAGACATTACCAAGGCAAAACAATTAAGGGAAAAATATGCTAAAGACGACATTGCTATTCTGGAAAGCAATGATTATATCAGCTTTGACCTAAACAAAAAAGACGGGAAAGTTATTGTCAATCATACCGCTAAAGAAAACTTGATGAATATCAACCATCGAGCTGACATTCATAAGTATGAGTTCTATGACAGCGAATCGAGCATTCAAACTTTTAGCTTAAAATACCGAAACGACAAACCCGCACAGTTTAGAGTAACAGACGAATTTTACAAAGACAAAGATTTATTTTATAACGATGCCAAAGTAAAATACATCGCCGTTGATTTCCCGGTTCAGGGCTATAATTACAAATATGAAATGGAGAAAAAATACGATGACGTAAAATATTTTACGGCACTGTATTTCAATGATGAATACCCTATTTTAAAGAAAAAAATCTCCTTTGATATTCCGAATTGGCTCGAAGTTGAGTTAAAAGAATTTAATTTTGAAGGTCATAAAATCACCAAAACAACTTCCCAAGAAGGCAATATTACACATGTGACTTACACCTTTGATGACGTTCCGGCGCTCTACAAAGAAGAAGAAACGCCCGGAAGAAGTTACCTTTATCCGCATATTTTAATTTTGGCCAAATCATTTAGCAAAGACGGTGTTAAAACCCCTTTGTTCAGAGACTACAATGACCTATACAAATGGTATCGCTCCTTAGTGTTAATGATGAAAGATGACACCAATGTACTCAAAGACAAAGTAACAGAGCTAACCGCCGGTGCCAAAACCGACGAAGAAAAAATCAAAAATATCTATTATTGGGTACAAGATAATATTCGTTACATCGCTTTTGAAGACGGTATCGCCGGTTTCAAACCCGATGAATCCAACAATGTTTTTACCAAAAGATATGGCGACTGTAAAGGCATGGCCAACCTAATCAAACAAATGTTGAAACTGGCCGGTTTTGATGCGCGTCTGACTTGGATTGGCACCAAACACATCGCCTACGATTACCGAACGCCGTCTTTGGCTGTGGACAACCACATGATTTGTACTTTATTTCACAAAGGCAAAAAGATATACCTTGACGGAACCGAAAAATTCAACTCTTTGGGAGATTATGCCGAGCGCATTCAAAACAAAGAAGTCATGATTGAAGACGGCGAAAAATGTATCATCGAGAAAGTACCCGGCGGAACTGCAGACGCAAATAAAGAGCTTTTCAAAGCCACACTTAGTATTGAAAATGAAACTATCGTTGGCACATGCAATAAAAGTTTTTATGGGGAAAGCAAAACCCAATTTTTAAATGTATACAACAGTTTTGAAACCAGTAAAAAGAAAGAACGCTTAGACGGGTTTTTATCCAGACAAAACAAAAGCATACAGGTAAAAGAGGTGAAGACAAGCGACTTCAATAACCGCGATATTCCGTTGACACTCGACTATAGCATTGCCATTTCCAACAAAGTTTCCTCTTTTGATGACGAAATTTACATCGACTTAGACTTTATGAATGAGTACAAAAATTTCGAATTAAAAGACAGAAAAGTAGATTATGAAATGGATTATAAAACCAACTTCAATTCTCTCATAACTTTAAAAATTCCCGATGGTTATAAAGTGACCAAAATACCTTCGAATTTAGTTATTAAAGAACCTAATTTTGACATCAACCTCAGTTTTGAAAACACCGGAAAGGAAATCGTTTACAAAAAAACTTTCTTGTTTAAAAATGGTTGTATCAAGGCCAATGAAATTGAAAAATGGAATGATTTCAACAAAAAACTAATCGAAAATTACAACCAACAAATTACCTTATCCAAATAAAAATAACAATAAAATGAAAGCCAAACTGTTACTGCTTTTGCTATTCGTATCCACTTCGATGGTAGCACAAGATAAAAAAGAAGTGAAAGAATTTTTTTGGGGCGCCAAAGATGAATTTAAAAAAGCCAATACGGTTCCCGATAAATGGAAAAACGAGTCGGCGGTTATCATTCACAAAAGAGAACATTATAACTATCATAAATTTGGGGCCAATGTTACTTATACTTCGGCCATCCGCAAAAGAATCAAACTTCAAGATCAAGCCGCAGTAACCGAGTTTTCACAGTTTTCTTATAAGACTAAATTCTATTCCAACAAAGCTTACGGTAGCGGTTTTTGGCGAAGAGGCACCAATTTTATTGGTGTAAAAGTGGTAAAACCAGACGGAAAAGAAATTGAAATTGATGCTGAAAAAGAAGCCAAAGAAGTCAATGGCGAACAAAAACTAGCCATTTCAAATTTGGAAGTCGGAGACATCATCGACTTTTATTTCTACAGTATTGAACCTTTCAAATCGGTATATGATTACAGCTTTGAAGCGGTTGAAACGCCTTTAGGAGATGTTTATCCCACGATGGATTTGAAAATTACCCTGGAAACAGAAAACGACTTCTTCGTAAACTTCAACACCTATAACGGTGCGCCGGAATTGAAACAAATTCCAACCAAAAACAGTGGCGAAAGAAGCTATGAATTGGCCGAAAAAAACATCGAAAAGAACGAATTTCCTCGTTGGTTTTATCCTTTAGCCGAAATGCCTTGTTACAAGTTTCAGGTTATTTTTGCCCGTTCGGGTAAGTTTGAAAAATTAGCCGATGGATTTTTATCTGAAAGCGAAAAAGAAATCAAGAAAACTGTCGCCAAACAAGACATTTACGATTATTACAACAAAAAGTTTGTCCCTAACGGAAATTTAGATCCGATTAAGGACTTCTTAAAAGGCAAAACTTTCGCCAGCGATGAAGAAAAGATTCGCGAGGTTTATTATTTCTGTCGCCACGAATATTATACGCGCTATATTGAAGCCTTTGTGGTTAATGAAACCAAGCTTTTTTACCCTTTTGAATATTACGGCTACAACCCGATATTTTTTAGCACCGAAGAGTCTTTCATCAATTACTTTATGTACTTCCTCAAAAAGAATGAAATCGACTATGACATCATCGTGGCCACACCAAGATATAACGGTTCTATTGATGATTTGTTGATACAAGGTAATGTGACTAAACTCATTCGCGTGAACACCAAAAACCCGGTGTATTTACAATACTTTTCGCCTTATACCAGCGCGGACCAAATTGATTATACGGTAGAAAATTCTAAGGCTTATGTTTTGGAAGTTTCTAAAGGCAAAAAAGTGACCGATGCCTCAACAGTAGTGCTTCCGTCAAGTACTTATCAGGAAAACAGTTATAAAACCAAAACGACTTTAACCTTAGACAATTTTACCGGTTTTGCCGTAAAAAGAGAATCCTCTTATTTGGGTCATTTAAAAGAAAATGAGCAAAGTGACAAGTTCAATTTCTATGATTATGTTTATGAAGATTACAAAAAATACGGCACAACGCAGCTTTTAGAATACGTTAAAAACAAAAAGAAAAAAGAGCAATACACCAATGAGTTGAACGCTTTGATCAATAAGATGAAGGACAAACAAAAAGAAACCTTCGAAAAATCGACTGAAGAAGAATACGAATTTGACGTAGACGATTATAAATTTGAAATCAAAAGCACCGGTCGTTACGGCAAAAAATCGGCTTTGGAAATGGAAGAGACTTTTACGGTTAAAAATAATTTAATCAAAAAAGCGGGCGATAAATATTTGATTGAAATTGGAAAAATGTTGACTTCACAAATAGAAATCGACCAAAAAGAGAAAGACCGCAAAAACAACATTTACATGGTTTATCCGCGTTCTTTTGAGAATGAAATTATTTTGGAAATTCCGGCCGGCTATAGCGTTTCAGGATTGGAAAAACTAAACAAAAAGGTAGAAAATGAAACCGGAGGATTTACTTCATCTGCAGAAATCAAAGGCAATCAATTGGTCATCAAAACCTTTAAATATTATAAAAACTATTATGAGACCAATGCCAATTGGAGCAAGATGATTGCTTTCTTGGATGTGGCTTATCAGTTTACTCAGGAAAAGGTTTTACTCAAGAAGAATTAAAATCCAACACCTTAAAAAAAATCCCGACTCGTTTAAGTCGGGATTTTTTTTATCTGGAAGACAACCAAGTTGTCGGATTGAAATAAGTACTGTTTTGAGAAATCACAAACTTAAGAATGGTACGTCCGTCAGCATCGGTTCTGATTTTGCCCAAGACTTCTTTGGCAGAAACTTTATCTCCGGGTTGCACGTTAACTGAGCTTAAATTTTGGTACAGGGTAAAGAAATCTCCGTGTCTCACCAAAACCGCTTTTTTAAGCGGCGTTACTTGTTGGATTTGCACCACTTCTCCCGAAAAAACTGCTCTGGCTGAAGCACCGCTTTCGGTTGAAATTTCAATACCGCTGTTGTGCACTTCTATGGTTTTAAAAACGGGATGCGGTTGATTCCCGTAACCTAAACTGATTACCCCTTTTTCCACCGGCCAAGGCAATCTGCCTTTGTTGGCTTTGAAATTATTGGACACTAATTTGCCTTCTGGCGTTAACACAATATTGGTCGAAGATTCAATAGCTTTTTTCTCTGCAGCGGTGATTTTCGGATTGGCTTTGATGTTCGCGGCAGCTGTTTTTTTGTTCGCTGCAATAATCGCGTCGCGAATCATTTTCTTAATTTGGGCGTCAATCTTTTTGGTTTCGGCTTGTTTCTTTTTAATTTCTGCCGTGATTTTATTCTTCTCTTTTTTAATTTGATTGGCTATCTTTTCTTGTTCTAATTTTTCTTTAACCAATTCCTGTTTTTCCTTTTCGTTCTCGGCTATGAGTTTTTCTTTTTCCGATTTCTGAGCGCCGATTTTAACATTGTAATCTTCGAGCTGTTTAGTCTTACCTTTAATCTCTTCGCCTTGCATTTTGCGATAGCTCGCATATTGTTTCATATACTGCGCTCTTTTATAAGCCTGAAGGAAGTTTTGAGACGATAATAAGAACATTGCCCTACTTTGTTCAGAACGACTCTTATAAGACTTTAAAATCATCTCTGCATAATCTTTGCGCAATTGCTCCAAGTCGCGGTTGAGTTGGTTGATTTTGAGTTGGTTGATGTAAATATCATTACTCAATAATTTGGTTTGTTTTTCGGTAGTGCGAATGAGTTTTTCTTTGAGTCCGATTTTTTCTTTTTGAATCAACAACTGCCCGACAACGGACTTTTCCTTGCTTTTAACCGATTGCAACAACTTTTCTTTCTCCTGAATTTCGAGTTGGATTTTGGCTTTTCTTTGTTCGAGTTCTTCCTGTGTGGGCGGTTGACTCCACATAGGTGTAGCGAAACAAAAGAATAAAAGGCAGAAAAGGATTCTTGGCATAGTAAAGTAAATTTTGGCTCGTCTAATTTATAAAAATTCGCTCATATCCGTCGGGAACACTGTAAGGAAATGAAAGTTCTTCGTTAAAAGTAACCGAATTATAATCGATTGAAATTTCTGTTTTCCCTTTCTTTTGCATGGCATTGATAAACAAACCGGCGGGCAAAATGGCGGAAGTAAACGTTTGAAAATCGGAATAATTCACGGCAAACATTCTTTCTTTTTCCGGTTGAATTACCTCTTGCTTTTTGAGCAAATAATTTTTCGATTCAAAGAAAAAAGTCTTTTCGGTTTTGTCTTGAACCGTGTTGAGTTTATAGAATTTATCGGTTAACTCTGTGGCATATTCTTGTTGGGTTAAATCGTCTATCGGTTGCCCAACGAGCATATTTTGGATTTTATTAAAATCTAAATCGGTGCCCAACCATTCGCTTAGTGAAGCATAATCGCCTTCGAAATAAGTACCGTTTATCTTTTCATAATACTTCACTTCACTAGGTGTAATCAAAGCCTTAGCCATGGTTATCCCTAAAAAACGAATGCTGACTAAAATCTTTTCTCCTTTTTTAATTTTGATTTCGGCCGATACATTTTGAGACTGATTTTCGTCACGGTATTTGGCGCTTGACCTAATGTATAACGTAGAAAAATTGCTTTTATTGTTGTAATGATTTTCGATGATTTGTTGAGCACTTAAATCATTTTCTTTGGTTGCCACAACAGATTTGGCAGCATTAGTATCTACCATTACCGCCTTTGATTTACAAGAAGTAAATACCACAACCAACATTAAAAAATACCAATACTTCATTATTTCTTTTGTTTGTTAATGAGTTCATTGGCTTTGGTAAAGTACTTTTCTTTCTTCTTCATGTCGCCTAAAGCATTATAAGCTTCGCCTAATTGAATGTTGAAATTGATTTCCAAAGCCGTATCATCGATAACAAAATCCAAGCCAGTTTCCAAGGTGGAAGCCGCTTTTTTGAAATTTCCGACTTGATTGTAGGCCAAACCTGCATAATAATAAAACTGTGGTTGCGTTGGAAACAATTGAATCAAATATTCAGCGTTTTTACCCAAGGTCATAAAATCTTGTTTTTCGGTATACGCTTGAAGCAACAGAATTTGTGTTTCAACATCTTCCTGATTGCTTTTAAGATGCATGTCTAAATACTTGATGGCTTTGTCCCAATTGGCTTTAGAATAATAAAACTTTCCGATTTCTTTAGCAACTTTAACTTCTTTATCATTGTCAAAATAGGAAATCGCTTTGTCTAAATCCGGTTCGTATTTGGGATTGTTTTTGGCAAAAATCAGAAACTCATTGAGTATTCTGTGTTTGATTTTGGAATCGATTTTTTGACTCGGCAACACAATGTTCATAGCTTTTACGGCATTATCACCATCATTATTGTTCAAATGAAATTTGAATAAACTCACTTGTGCCCAATCGGATGTTGGAATTTCTTTTTCTAGTTTTTTGGCAATTTCCAACGCCTTTTCTTCCTGATTGCTTTGCGAATACATATAAATCAAGGCGATGTAATTGGATTCTTCTTTCGGGAATTTTTTGATTTGGTCTAAAAGATTATTCTTTTCTGCCGATTGGTATTTGGCGTCTTTCAGAATATCAGCCTTATACAATTCGCGTTTATCCGACTTTCCGACTTTTTCATTCAATTCATTGATAAGTTCCAATGCTTTGTCAAACTGTTGGGTATTCATATAAAGCGACGTCAAATCTTCTTTGTAATCCGCTTTAAATTCGACCAGTTTTTGCACTATAACAATCGCTTGATTGTAGTCGTGTGTATCATAACAAACATCGTACATACCAACCCAAGCCCAACGGTTTTGCGGATCCATTTGGGTTACCTTTTCGAAATTATTGTAGGCGTCTTTGTATTTTTTTTGGGCCAAATAATTTTTCCCTAATTCAAAATAAACCACGGCATTTTCAGGCTGAATTTCTTTGCATTTTTCGAGTGACTGAATGGCTTTGTCGTAGTTTTCGATGCTTTTTTGTTTTAAAGCTTCATAAAAGTGATCTTGGAATCCGTCGTCTATTACAGCAATATTGTTTGGTTCCTCTTGGGCCAAAGCAACATTGGGAATGGAGAACATTCCGAGTAACAAACCATAAATTACAAGTCTTTTCATTTTTTTATTCTAAAACCGAATAATCTCCGATACTGATGCTCTTGAATTCGCCGTCAAAGGTAGCGTGATTTCCTATCATGGCATTGTCCAATTTAGCATTTTTAATGTGAGCGTGTGTTTGTACCAAACTGTTTTGAATTTTGGTATTGGTCACATGAGTGCCTTTTCCTAAAGAAACATTCGGCCCAACTACTGAATTAATAATAGCAACATCTTCGCCTATATAACACGGAGGAATAATGGTGGCATTCTCTAATCGTACCGTTTCAGCAATTAAATTTTCTCCGTCATTGTGCAAAAAGCCTAACATTCTGGAATTGGTTTCCACCGTAACATCTTTGTTACCGCAATCCATCCATTCGTCTACTTTTCCCGGCACAAATTTCATGCCTTTTGCCATCATTTGTTTGATACCGTCATTAATTTGGTATTCCCCGCCGTGAACAATATTGTTGTCTAAAACCGATTGCAGTTCGTTTTTCAATACGGCCACGTCTTTAAAATAGTAGATTCCGATTACGGCCAAATCAGACACAAACTCTTTGGGCTTTTCAACCAACTCTACAATCTCATTGTTACTGCTCAAATTGATTACCCCAAAAGCGCTCGGATCTTCCACTTGTTTTACCCAAATGACGCTATCGGCGGTTTTGTCTAAATCGAAATCGGCACGAATTAAAGTATCGGCATAGGCAATCACCGCCGGACCGCTTAGAGATTCTTTGGCACACATGATGGCGTGACCCGTTCCTAAAGCTTCATTTTGGTAATAAATGGTTCCTCTGGCGCCGAGTTTTTTCGCTATGGCGATTAGTTCTTCTTCTACTTTTTTACCAAAACTTTCATGAATGATAAAAGCCACTTCTTCAATCTCCTGATTTAAAACACCGGCGATGTCTTCTACCAAACGGTGAACAATTGGTTTTCCGGCTACCGGAATTAAAGGTTTTGGAATGGTTAAGGTATGTGGACGAAGGCGTGAACCGCGACCGGCCATGGGAACTATGATTTTCATTTTTTTATTGTATTAAGATTTGAGTATTAAGTATTAAGACTAAAGTACTCTATTTTTTTTCTGTTTACTGCCAACTATTTTACGCCTGTACTACCAAATCCACCTTCACCTCTTGAGGTTTCAGACAATTCGGAAACTTCAATCCATTCGGCGCGTTCGTGTTTGGCGATGATTAATTGGGCTATTCTTTCTCCGTTTTCGATGACAAAATCTTCTTGGGATAAATTTACTAAAATCACCCCGATTTCCCCGCGATAATCCGCATCAACTGTACCGGGTGAATTTAAGACGGTGATTCCTTTTTTAGCGGCCAAACCGCTTCTTGGACGAACTTGTGCTTCGTAACCTATCGGCAACTCTATAAAAAGACCGGTTTTTACGATGGTTCTTTCTAAAGATTTCAACACGATTGATTCGGTTAAATTGGCTCTTAAATCCATTCCTGCCGAGGCGATGGTTTCGTAATGAGGCAATTTGTGTTGCGATTTATTGATGATTTTGATGGTCATTTTATTTGGCTTTTCTTTTTATGATTCGAAGTAAGGTTTCTTTTTCGTTGTGATAAATGAAGTATAAAAATAGGGATAGTAAAACTATTTTTAAAAGATAATTTTCTCTTAAACCCTCGATGTAAAATGAAATTCCGGAAAGCACTATGGACAAACCGATATACCCGAAAATCTTTTTAAAATCATACGGAATCGGATAGTGTTTTTGCCCCAATTGATAAGAGATATACATCATACTGCCATAAGCTGCAATCGTAGCAATAGCAGAACCATAATAGCTCATGGACGGGATAAGTACAAAATTCAAAATCAGTGTTATTGCTGCGCCTACAATAGAAATATATGCCCCAACTTTTGTCTTGTCTGTTAACTTGTACCAAACGGAAAGATTGGTGTAAATCCCCAGGAAGAAATTGGCAAATACAATTAGCGGAACGACTTTAATGGCATCCCAATATTTCGTATCGGGTACGATTGGAAATTTTAATAAATCAACAAAAACGATGACAAACAGTGAAATAAAAGACCCGAAAATAACGAAATACTTGGTGATTGTGGCATAGGTTTGCTGCGCATTTTCGTTAGCAGCGTGACTAAAGAAAAACGGTTCAATGCCTAAAGTGTAAGCGGTTCTGAAAAGCACCATAAACATCCCTATTTTATAACAAGCCGAATATGCACCGATATCTGCCATGGGCACATGCATCCAGTCTAAAAGGATTTTATCAAAATGTTCGTTGATGGCAAAAGCAATTCCGGCGATTAAAATCGGCAGACCGTATTTCATCATTTTTTTCCAAAGTTCTGCATCAAAGTTCCAGGAAATATGAATGTAATTGGGAATCAAAACCAATAAAGTGAACAAACTTGCCGCGACATTGGCAATAAAAATATAGCCGATTTGGAAGTTTTCATAGTAAATCGTACTTAAAAAACCATTCGGGTTATTGGTCACAAGCTTTGGTAAAAAAGCCAAGAAGAAAACGTTTAATAATAAGTTTATCGTAACATTTGCCATCTTAATGACCGCATATTTCATCGGTTTTCGCTCAGCCCTTAATTTGGAAAAAGGAATAATGGCCAAAGCATCCAGCGTTAAAATCCAAATGGTGTATGTCACATATTCTACGCCGATTCCTGACCAACCGGACAATGTTTTTCGGAAAAATAAAGCCAAAACTAAAAATCCGATTGAAGACCAAAACAAAGAAATAGTGGCGGTTGAAATGACACTTTTCTTATTGTCTTCACTGTTGTAAAATCGGAAAAAGGCAGTTTCCATACCATAGGACAAGACTACATTGAAAAAAACCAAATAGGCAAAAATAACCGAGACTTCTCCCATTTTGCTCTTGTCGGGCAAATAATAAACAAACAACGGATTCAGAATAAAGCTGATAATTCTGGGGAAAACTGTCGCCAGACCGTAAATAAGGGTTTGCTTAAAAAGATTTTTATAGAGACTCAAAGTAATACCGGTTAGTGTAGCAAAAATAGGGTTTTATTGGATTAGGAAAATCCATTTTCGTCAATAGTTTTAATAAAATGAAAACCTCTTGGCACGTAGCCCAAGTTGTAATAAAATTTGTGCGCCGGAAAGTTTCCGGTAAAGGCATCTAAGACAATGCAAGTGCAATGCAATTCTTTGGCTTTGGCATCAATATAATCGGAAATTATGGTGCCGATACCTTTCTGACGATGATCGGGATGGACAATAAAATTATCTATCTCGATGTATTTCCCCGTCCATAATTTAGTGCCAAACCAAAAGCCGGTCAATCCTACACAAACATTGTTTTCAAAAACAGCTGCTTGTTTGTAGCTCTTCGGAATCATATCTTTCAAGAATGATTCGTAGCGTTCAATGGTCATATTCGGATAAAGAAATTGCATGGTTCCAAATTGGGCTAACATTTCGGTAATGGTTGTAAGCTCTCTGACTTGCATTGTTGAAAATTTAATTTAAAAGTAATAAAAAAAGAGCCGACTTTCGTCGACTCTTTTTACTAAAAATATTATTTTGAAACTTATCCTTTCAAAGCTTCCGCACCACCAACAATCTCTAAGATTTCGTTGGTAATAGCCGCTTGACGTGCTTTGTTGT
>NZ_CAMLRU010000018.1 GCF_946482535.1 uncultured Flavobacterium sp. | reverse complement strand
CCATTCAGCAAACCTGGCAAAAGCATTTTATCATCAGAACCTCTTGGGTTTATTCTCAATTTGGAAATAATTTTATGAAAACCATGTTGCGATTAGCTTCCGAAAGAGACAGTCTTTCTGTCGTTAATGACCAGATTGGAACGCCCACCAGTGCCGTTGATTTAGCAGAGGTTTTAGTACAAATTATTGTAACCGATAACCAACAACCGACAACCGATAACTTCGGGATTTATAATTTCAGCAACGAAGGACAATGCTCTTGGTATGATTTTGCCCAAAAAATCTTTGAAATCAATCAGATAAATATAGATTTAAATTCCATTCCCACGTCAAGTTACCCGACACCGGCTCAAAGACCGAGTTATAGTGTTTTAGACAAAACAAAAATTCGGAAAACATTTGGTTTGAAAATCAAGAACTGGGAAGAAAGTTTACTGGCTGTGTCAGGCTGTTAACCCCGATTTTATTTCAAATTTCGGGATTTGTTAATCTAGAAAGGGTTCGTAAATCAGTTAAACCGAAAGACTCAAAACACCCAAGCAGCTTAGATTTAAGGGTTGAAAATAGATTTTCGGATAAAAGTGAAATAGTTTAAAAAAAAAATTATTTTTGTTTAAAAAATTACAGAAGATGAAAATTACAAAAGTTATTTTGATAGCGATGTCCGTTTGCTTTTTGAGCTGTAAAGACCAAAAAGAAGAGGTTAAAACAGAAGAAGCTCCTGTTGTGGCCAACAATGTAAAAGTAACCCTTGATGTTACTATAAAAAAAGATGACGATTTACAAATGTATTACACTGAAACAACGTCAACAGATTTCAACGAAAAAGAATCGCTTTGGCAACATGTTAAAGGCAGTGAATCACCTCAGAAAATAGTGTTTAATTTACCCGAAGATGTACTTCCGACGATGGTAAGATTAGACTTTGGCGTCAGTGATAATCAAGAAGACGTAAAATTTTCAGGAATAGAGTTTGAATATTATGGGAAGAAATTCACTTCAGTAGGAGAAGATTTGGCCAATTATTTCAGACCGCAAACCGAAGCCAGAATTGATTTTAAAACCGGTATGATTGAAGCCCGATTCCAAGACGGAAAAAGAATTGAACCGGCCATTTTCCCGCATGAAGTTCCGCTTTCACAAGCCTTAGACAAACTTTATAAAAACAAATAATAATGGTGAAGCTCTCAGATTTCTGAGAGCTTTTCTATTTATGCGAACCAACCAATACAGATGAACGAATACCTAAGCCTCAAAATAAAGCGCATTTCCTTTTTACTAATCGTAATGGTGGTGTTTTTGCACAGCTATAATATCGATATTAAACAAGGCGGAAAGGTGTTGGTTTTTGCCAAAGACTGGAATTGGTTTATCCAAAATTTTATTTCCAATGGCTTGACCCGAATTGCGGTTCCGATGTTTTTCTTGATTTCAGGGTATTTGTTTTTTTTGGATCAAAAATTTGAATTACAGGACATTTGGATCAAAATTAAAAAGCGATTCAGAACCTTAGTCGTTCCTTATTTAATTTGGACGCTATTCGGTTTATTGCTCTATTTTATCCTGCAAAGTATCCCGCAAAGTCAGTCCTTTTTCACCAAAAAATTAATCAAAGATTATACGGTTTTAGAGTGGCTAAACGCCATTTTTAATGAACCTATACCCTACCAACTTTGGTTTTTGAAAGATTTGATTGTAATGGTGTTCTTGAGTCCGATTATTTACTTTGCTATAAAAAATTTGAGAGCAGTTTTTTTGCTCGCCATTTTTGGTTTTTGGCTTTTCAATCAAGACACGGTGTTTCTAACCAGCGAAGCACTTTTGTTTTTCTCTTTGGGCATATATATCAATATTCAGGCAAAAAAAGGTATTGAAATGCCTCGTCTAAATACAGTATTACTTGCTCTGATTTGGATAGGATTGTTATTGACAAAGACTGTTTTTGGATTTTATAATTTTCCTGAGATTTATATCATGCTTTGTTTGAAAGCTTCTATAATTACAGGACTTTTGGCCTTCTGGCAATTGTATGACTTGGTTGCCAAAACCCATTTAAAAGCAACCTTTCTTGACAAATGGATTGGTCTTTCCTTTTTCTTATATTCCTTTCATGAACCCTTTTTCACGATTATCAAAAAAGCATTTTTTGCTCTATTGCCTAAAACACCGGCGTCGTATTTCTTGGTTTACTGCATGGCGCCCATAATGATTATTGGAATAGCCTTACTACTCGGTAATTTTTTGAAGGATAAACTGAAGCCGTTTTATTCGCTGATTACCGGAAACCGATAAGTCCTTTTTCCTTCGATTTAGGACCGTTTTCTGAGCATTACCTACTATATTTGTACAAACTGAATTATTTTGATTGCCAATAAATATATCCATTTACTTCAAACTCAAAAAGCGAAGAATTTCATCATTTACGGATTCGGGCAGGCCATTAATTTAATCAGTCCGCTTTTGGTTATTCCTTATTTAATAAGCCGTTGCGGAGAGGAAGGACTGGGTAAGGTAGGCGTTGGCTATTCCTTTGCTCTGATTGCGATAGTTATTGTAGATTATGGTTCTTACATCAACGGTACCAAAGAAATTTCCATCCATAACAATCAGAAAGCACTTCTCGAAGAAAAGTTTACAACGATTTATATTTCAAAACTCATTTTGCTTATAGGCGTGCTCTTATTTTCGCTGCTGTTGTTGTACACAGTGCCTTTTTTTTCAAGAGATTTTGAGCAATTGTTGTTTAGTTTGTTAATCGTTGTCGGTCAGTTTATCAATCCGACGTGGTTTTTTCAAGGCATTCAAAATTTCAAATGGATATCTATAATTAACGTGCTTTCTAAGGTGATTTATTTGGCGCTTGTTTTTTTGTGTATCAAAAGCACGGAAGATTACATTTGGGCCAATGCCTTTTTCGGAATAGGTTTAATATTGGCCAGTTCAATCGGTTTTATTTGGATTTGTAAAAAGTATGCTATTTCATTCCAAGAAGCCTCCTTTTCTAAAGGCATTGCACTTATTAAAACAGAATTTTCTTTAACGGTATCTCAATTGTTTTTTTCCCTCTATCAATATGCTCCCATCATGATGATCAGTTTTATAGGTGGAGATTTTATGGCAGGCCAATACCGCGTAATTGATCAAATCATTATGATTTTCAGAACCTATTTTCAGATGTTTTTTAATTTTATTTATGCTGAGGTTTGTTTGAAGATTTATGAGAATAGTACAAAAGGAATCAAATCGTGGATAAAGTCAAACGGGTTAAATTACTTATTGGTCATTTTTATTTTGGTTCTTTTTTACATTTTTGCCCATGAAATACTGGCATTTTTCAAAGTCGATATGACTACAGAAACCAATTTAATAGGGCTGTTCAGAGTCGGATTAATCATTCCGGTATTTATGGGTATTTCCTTTGCCTTGAAACAACTGATGTTTTCTTTCAACGAAAACAAGGCCTATATCAATATCACCATATTGTCTACCATCATCAGTTTGGCGGTAATGTATTTCAATATTATTACATTAGGTTTAATAGGTTCGTTTCTGACCATAATAATTATTGAATTTCTAATCATAATTACCTACCTTATTATCCTAAAACCTAATATTTTTGTAAAAAACAATTAACCGCATGGGAGTATACCTTTCTAAAACCAAAACCAGCAAAGTTTTACTGTTGCTCTCCATATTGGTGCTCTTATTAAACAATTATGAGCTCACTTTTTTGGTTTGGTCATTCACGGCTTTGTTCACTTTACAAAACCGATATTCAACACAAATAGCAAAACTTATTTTCATTCTTGTTCTGGTTTTACTGGTTGCATTGTTTAGTTCTTTTTTTCACGAATACAAAAACTATAATTTCTTTCGGGATGTTGCTTATCTCTTGAAGCCCATTTTTGGGCTTTTAATAGGCTATAATGTTTGTAAAATAGTGGGGAAAAAGACTATGAACATCATCATCAATGCCGGCTTTGCTTTGGCAGTGATTCACATACTGACTTTGGCCATTTGTTTTACTTTTTTTGCCATCAGAAACATCAGCGACTTGCGACACTATGGAGGTTATTTTGACGATTATGAAATTTATGTTCTTATTCTTTTAATTTTCAGAGACAAATTCAATATCGAAATCAGCCAAAGAAAAGCTTGGATATTTACGGCAGTAATTGCCTTTTCTTGTTTTCTGTATTTGGCCAGAACTAACATTATTCAATTCATCATTCTGTTTTTGGCCATTAAGGGCTATTTTGTTTTAACGCCAAGAGCCATAAAGATAATGGTTACCACTGTTGTGCTTGTGTTAGCCGGATATGCCGCCATTTATTATTCGTATCCTGCCAGAAAAGGGAAAGGCTTAGAAGCTTTCTTTTACAAAATAAAGATTGCGCCGGTAGAGGCATTTAAAACTAAAATTAACCAAAATGACTGGAAAGAATTCAACGATAATTATCGTTCTTTTGAAAATATCAGCACAGTAAGACAAGTCACCGGAAACGGATGGTTTACAACTGTTTTTGGGAAAGGACTAGGTTCGACTGTGGATATAGGAAGAGAAATGTGGTCTAATGACGGGGAATTTATTCGGTATATTCCAACGCTGCACAATGCTTATATGACCATGCTATTAAAATCAGGATTGATTGGTGTTTTGCTTTGCCTATGGTTCATTTATTTGCTTTCAAAAACTAAAAAGTCCCGTGATCCCGAAATCATCTATGTCAATTATCTCTTGATGGGAAGCGCTATCTTTCTGATTTTATCTAATTGGGTTTTTATGGGCTTGTACTTAAAATTAGACAATAAATCCATTTTCTTAGGATTCTTGTTATGCTATAAAGAGCTTTTGCTCAAAAATAAATCACCTGAAAATGCAGTTAGAGTTGAAGACTGAAAAAATTAAAATACTCGTTGATTGTCATGTATTTGACAAAGGATTTCAAGGAACAAGAACTTACATACAAGGATTGTATACCGAGGTAATTAAAGACAAAACCAAGCAATTTTATCTGGTTTCCTCAAACAACAAAAATTTAGAAGCCGCTTTCGGAACTCACGAGAATGTTACTTATCTTCAATATAAATACAAGAACGCTTACCTGAGACTGTTGTTTGAAATTCCCTATTTGATTTATAAAAACAAGATAGATTTTGCCCATTTTCAATACAGAGTTCCTCCCATCAAATTGTGCCGATACATCAACACCACGCATGACGTTTTGTTTGAAGATTTTCCGCAAGATTTTCCCAGACTGAATAGGATAGAAAGTTTTATAAACTACAAAATGAGCAACAGAATTTCGGATATAATTTTTACAGTATCTCATTATTCTAAAATTCAGATAGAGAAACATTTGAAAGTCAGCAATGTCATTGTAATGCCCAATGGCGTTGACCAAGTCTTTTTTGAAGACTATGATAAGGATGAAATACAAAAAAAGGTTAAACAAGAGTTTGGGCTCTCAGAGTACCTTATTTATGTCAGTCGTTGGGAGCCGAGAAAAAACCACGATTTGGTTTTGAAAACCTTTGTGAAACAAAAATTATATGAAAACCACCATTTGGTTTTTATAGGCAACGACACTTTTAAGAACAAAGAATACGAGACTATTTATAACGGTTTATCCGATGAAGTAAAAGCCAAAATAGTTTCCTTTAAGCACATTGGCTTTTCTAAGCTCTTGCTTTTATTGCGTGGCGCAAAAGCCGCTGTTTATCCTTCAAGAGCTGAAGGATTCGGTATACCACCTTTAGAATCTGTTGCTGCCCGAATCCCTACCATTTGTTCCAATACCACGGCCATGTCCGATTTTGACTTTTTTGGGGAATATTTCTTTAATCCTAATTCCGAACTTGATTTTGAAGAAAAACTATCAATGGTATTGAGCGTCGGAGATGCTGATATCGACTCCAAAAGACAAAAAATAAAAGAGCGGTACAATTGGGTAATTGCCTCGGAAATTTACAAGGATGCCATTAATAAAATAAGCTAGTTACTGGTTTTTAGCAGTAGCACTTCCAAAAAATTTATTCTTTGTTTTTACTAAAAAATTATAATTTTTAGCAAATTGTTTTTTCAGGAATGAGGCGTCTTCTTTAGGGAACCAATCAGTAGTTCTAGGAGTTTCTATCAAGCGCTCGTGAACCTGATAGGCATAGGTAGCGATTGAGGTTCTGAATCGACCATCAGGGAAATTCGTCATGTCATACCCGTGTAAAGTATAAGGGCCGCATTGTTGGATAATCAATCGATTAAAGGGCACAGCTAATTCTGCTTCCTCGTTGGTGCGTAAATCTTTAATTTTTAAATGTCCTTTGTATTCGGGTTTCCAGTCTTTGTTTAAATACAACAAAAGATTTAATTCTCGGTACCAATTTTTGTTAAGCGGATGGTAATTAAAATCCAAATGCATATCTAAAAAGCTGTTCTTTTTTCCTTGGTGCAAACCACCACCAAAATTTTTAGGGTCAACAAATGTTTTTTTGGCTGTAATATGCGCAAGGATTTTATTAAATCTTTCAGACGACAAATCATTATACAACTCCATAAACTCCGGACAAATTTCTTTGTAATTGGATTTTTCAAACTTGTTATTGGCAAAGGAATAATCTCTACTTTTATTGTTCAACTCAGGTACAGCATTGTAAGCCTTAGTCAACTTTTCTTCATCGCAAAAACCATCAATTATTAAGTGTGGAAAAGGTTGCGCTGTTAAATACTGTATGCGCAAAGCATCTAAGTTTTTTTCAATTTGTTCAAAATTAATCATAACAAGAATTTTAATTTGGTTAACAAAAGTAGAAATTAAAGTTCATAATCAAACATGATATAAATCATAATTGACTATTATTCTAAAGGGAAAAGTTATTTGGGCCATTGTATCTCCGAACAAAAAACACTAACGAACCGATTATTCATTAAAAAATTTAAGCAAAAAGCTGTCGTTAAGGTAGTGAATTTCGCTATTTTTGACACCTGAAAAAGAATAATCTTCATGAAAATAGCCATACTTGGAACTCGAGGCGTGCCGAATTATTACGGCGGTTTTGAACAATTTGCAGAATTTTTCTCGGTATCTCTTGTCAAACAAGGGCATGAAGTATATTGCTATAATTCACACAATCATCCGTTTCAGGAGCTATCATTTCAAGGGGTTAACATTATTCATCAGTATGATCCCGAATATAAATTGGGCACCTTCGGTCAGTTTATTTATGATTTTAACTGCATAATGGATTCTCGGAAAAGAGACTTTGATATCATCTTGCAATTGGGTTATACTAGTAATTCAATATGGTATTTTTTATTGCCCAAAAAATCCATCATCATTACCAATATGGATGGTTTAGAATGGAAGAGAACAAAGTATTCTAAACCGGTGCAACAATTCTTAAAATTTGCAGAGCGATTGGCGGCAAAAAGCAGTGACTTTTTGGTCTCCGACTCCATAGGAATTCAAAAGTTCTTAAAAGAAAAATACCATAAAGAGTCTACTTATATTGCTTATGGTGCGTATCCGTTTACCAATCCTAACGAGTCAGTCCTCAAAGAATATGGCGTAGAAAAAGAGCAGTACAATATGATTATGGCAAGGTTTGAGCCCGAAAATAACCTCGATATGGTGCTGGAAGGTGTAGCCATGAATGAGGACAAAACAACCATTTTGGTTATTGGGAAACACGAAACCAAATATGGCGAATACCTTAAAAACAAATACAAAGCACAAGGTAACATTAGATTTATCGGCGGCCTTTACAATTTAGAACACTTGAATAATCTTCGGTACTTTTCAAATTTGTATTTTCACGGACATTCAGTAGGCGGAACCAATCCTTCTTTGTTAGAAGCGATGGCTTCAAAGGCCTTTGTAATTGCTCATAACAACGACTTCAACAAAGGAATTTTAAAAGAAAACAGCTATTATTTTTCCAACCCTACGGAGGTGAAAAATATTCTGAATACTATCAAAAAAAATGATAACTTGCAATTAGTTCAAAACAACTTTGACGCCATTGTCAACGAATTTAATTGGGAGAAAATAAATGGGGAATACTTACAACTCTTTGAAGAGTGTTTTTCTAAATCTGATAAAAGAAAACAAAGAAAATAATTCTTTTATCCCTCTGGTTTTAGTACTTATAACCATTCCGTTAAGTTTTGCCGTCAACAATATCGCCATAGGTTTATTATTGCTAACGATTTTGGTGTCTTTGAGAAAGACCCGTTTTGTTCTTCAATTGCCTTTACTGTTTCCCATAATTTTATACATTTTAATGGCGTTGTCTTACCTATGGTCAATAGATAAAGAAAACACCTTGTCGGCACTACCCAAGGAATTGGCGTTGCTTATAATTCCGTTAGGGTTTATGTTCATTAAAGATTTTTCGGCTTCACAAAAGCAAAAAATACTTGGTGTTTACAGCTATTCAATGGTTGCCTTAGCGGTTTACTTTTTAGCCCGTGCATTTATTAGATTTTTTCTGCTTCAAGATACCAGGGTGTTCTTTTATCACGGAGTTAACGACAATGATTTCGGATTGGTTCCTAAATTGCTCAATGCGATCCACGTATCGGTATTTGTATCGGTAGCGTTTTTTTATTTTTTTACCAAGCAAGTAAAGTCCAAACTTGATTGGTTTTTTTCGCTTTTACTCTTTGGCTTTGTGTTGTTATTGTCTTCCAAGAATATCATTTTAGTATTGATTTTACTGGTATTATGGCATGTTTTTTTCTTTTCAAAATCGTCACACAAACTCCGATTGAGAAACCTAATTGTATTTGGTCTTATCGTTGGCCTTATTTTTTCATTTGGCCGAATTAAAAACAGATTCCAACAAGAGTTTTATACCAATACCGATAAAAGTTTGAGCGCTAATGTGGTGGAAGGTGTTCCGGCCGGTGTGCATTATGTGAGTTTAAAAGAAGCCTGGACTAATGAAACGTTTACACCTAACGACTATTTCCCCGGAACCGCCTTTAGGGTATATCAGTTTAGAATTTTTTTAGAGTTAATCAGTGAGAATGAAGTGTTTTTATCCGGCTTCGGCTTAAATGCATCCTATCCTAAAATTGAAGAAAAAGCAAAAGAATACAATTTGTATTTAGGCAAAGACGGAACCGATGGTTATCAAACCAAGAATTTTCACAATCAATATGTTCAGAATTTTGCCGAATTAGGTCTTTTTGGATTTATGATTTTGTTATTAATCCTCATAGTTAACGTTAAAAATGCTTATAAATCAAAAGATTTTGTCCATTTTGCTTTCGCAATTCTAATGATAAGTTTATTTTTGACCGAATCATTTTTATGGAGACAAAGAGGAGTGGTATTTTTTACCGTAATGTATTGCCTTTTTAATTCCGGAATTACCCAAAACAGTTCCAAAGCAGCATAAAATTTATGAAAAGAATATTAATTACCGGAGCAGCCGGTTTTTTAGGTTCCCATCTTTGTGATAGGTTTATAGCCGAGGGATATTTTGTCATTGGAATGGACAATCTTATCACAGGAGATCTAAAAAACATTGAACATTTATTCAAGGATAAAAATTTTGAATTTTACCATCATGATGTCACCAAGTTTGTTCATGTGCCCGGAAAAATTGATTATATTCTGCATTTTGCCTCACCGGCCAGTCCGATAGATTATCTAAAAATTCCAATTCAAACTTTAAAAGTAGGCTCTTTAGGAACGCACAATCTTTTAGGTTTGGCAAGAGTTAAAAAAGCCCGAATTTTAATAGCCTCTACCTCGGAAGTATATGGCGACCCATTGGTTCATCCGCAAACAGAAGAATACTATGGAAACGTGAATACCATCGGTCCGAGAGGAGTATATGATGAAGCCAAACGTTTTCAAGAATCCATCACTATGGCTTACCATACTTTTCACGGAGTGGAAACCAGAATTGTTAGAATTTTCAATACTTATGGCCCAAGAATGCGACTGAATGACGGTCGCGTTATTCCGGCATTCATCGGGCAAGCTTTGAGAGGAGAAGATTTGACCATTTTCGGAGACGGAAGTCAAACCCGTTCTTTTTGTTATGTGACCGATCAGGTAGAAGGTATTTTCAGATTATTGCATTCTGATTATGTTTACCCTGTTAATATTGGGAACCCCGATGAAATTACTATCAAAGATTTTGCAGAAGAAATCATAAAATTAACCGGAACCAACCAAAAAGTTGTTTATCATCCTTTGCCGATAAACGATCCTTTACAACGCCAACCGGATACTACCAAAGCTAAAGAAATTTTAGGTTGGGAAGCCAAAGTAAAAAGGGCAGAAGGGATGAAGTTGACCTATGAGTATTTCAAGTCACTTACCAGTGAAGAGCTTTTGAAAGAGGAACACAAAGATTTTAAAGGATATATCCATTAGTATTTTATGGTTGCACAACAAACAGGAAGGTATTCAAAATACATCAGACCGATAAGCGTTTTATTCGATCTGATGGTGGTGACTACTTTAAGTTTATTTTTCTTCAGAGATTTAAACCTTAATCTTGTTTACTATTTACTTTACCAAACTTTTACCTGGTTTTTCATAGCCATCATTGTCAAATACTACGAGGTTTTCCGATTTACAACGCCGGTAGAAATTATCACGAAATTAGTCAAACAATTCAGTCTGTTTTTATTGGTTGTGATTGCCTTTTTTCCATTTGCCAAAACAGCCATCTTTAGCGGGAAAGCCATTGCTATCTTCATGACACTGAGTTTTGTTATCATCCTTTCATTTAAATATTTTTTATTTTTCTACTTAAAAAAATACCGCATAGTCACCGGTAGTAACTTCAGAAATGCTGTAATTATTGGATATACACCCGAGGCCATTCGGTTGAAAGAAGTCTTTGAAAACAGAAAAGATTACGGTTATCGATTTTACGGTTATTTTTCAGACAAGAAACAAAACCCCGAAATTTTAGGGAAAATAGAAGAGCTAAAGCGGTTTACCCTTGACAATAAAATCGATGAAATTTATTGTTCGCTGAATGAGATTTCCAACGAAAAACTCAAAGAATTGGTAGAATTTGCCGATGACAACAGAAAAGTGATCAAGTTTATTCCGGATACAAAAGAAATTTTTTCTAAAAATCTAAAAGTAGATTACTACGAGTTGTTTCCGGTTTTATCACTCCAAAAAACTCAGCTCCACAATCCTATCATTAAAGGAGTTAAGAGAGCTTTTGACGTGATTTTTTCCCTATTCGTAATCATCTTTATCCTTTCATGGCTGATTCCTGTTTTAGCGGTTTTAATCAAATTGGAATCTAAAGGACCGGTTTTTTTCAAACAAGGAAGACCCGGTCTTGATGAAGAAGAATTCTTCTGTTACAAATTCCGCTCCATGCAAGTGAATGGTTTTACAGAGAAAGAAGCTTCTAAAAATGATCCGAGAGTTACCAAAATGGGTAAGTTCATGCGAAAAACCAGTATTGATGAATTGCCACAGTTTTTCAATGTTTTACTCGGAGATATGTCAGTTGTTGGGCCAAGACCTCACTTGTGGTCTCAAAACAAAGCCTACGCCAGCAAAATTAAAAAATACATGGTACGTCACTATGTAAAACCGGGTATTACCGGATTGGCCCAAGTCAAAGGTTTCAGAGGCGAAATCGAAACCGAAGAGGACATGGTAAATCGCATCAAACTAGATGTGTTTTACATAGAGAATTGGTCCATGATTATGGATTTGAAAATCATATTCCAAACGGTAATCAACATCTTTAAAGGAGAAGACAAAGCTTATTAAAAAACGTCTTTTGCAATCAAATCTTGTATTTGTCGGTCTAAATCGAATGCGGTTTCGGCAGTGTGGAATATTCTTTTTTTCATCGCATCTAATTCCATTGTACCCAACTTGGAAATTTCAACCAGTTTTTGGTTCAAATCAGCAAAGTCTTCCACTTGAGCGAGCCAACCCAGCTCATTTTCGGAAACAATAGTTTCTCCCTCACCGCCACCGAAATAAAGAATCGGAAATCCCAGCGACCCATATTCAAAAATTTTAGAAGGAACAGAACCATAGATTCTGGTTTTTAAAGGCACAATAGCAATGTCAAAAGTTTTTAAAGTTTCGTGCAAAGCTTTTCGTTCCATCATGCCGTGAAAGACTATTTTCGACTCTTTTTGGGCCAAAATCAACGCTTCTATTTGATTCTTCTCTGCACCATCACCAAACAAGTGTAATTCGATATTTAATCCGTTTAAATCGATTTTTTCACAGAGTTCCAAAACCCCTTGAGCCACTCCTAAAAGACCGGCATAAAAGATTTTTATGGGTTGGTTTTCCAACGTTTTCAACTCCATTTCGGTTACTTGATGGTCGGGATAATTTCGGTAAAGATGACATTGTTTCTGAGGAGCAATGCTTCCCACATGGGTTATTATTTCCTTAGATTGTCCCAAAATCAAACTGGCTTTATGGTAGATATAGCGCTCAAAAAACAAAGAAATCTTATGCGAAAAAGAGCCTTCTTTCAATGCCTTTAATTCGATGGCCGCTAATGGCCATAAATCGGAAACGTTGAGAATTATTTTTTTGTTTTTTAACGAAAGGACAAAAACAGCAATAAAGGAAAGCAACAGCGGAGGTGATTGAACAATTACTTTTTGAGGTGTTTTTTTGAATACCAAATAGCAGAATATACTCATCGAAAAAGACAAAACAGAAACAATCCTAACCAATATATTTTTGCTGATGCTAGGATAAATCCACAATCTTTTTACCGTAATGTTGTCCCGGTTTTCAGTAACCGAAAATTTGCCTTTATATTCCGGAAATAAAGCGCCTTCGGGATAATTGCCCAACGGACAAACAACGGAAACTTTGTAATGATGTTGGTGCAACTTCAAAGCCAATTGTTCAATTCTGTTGGCGGCCGCCCCTTTTTCCGGCGGATAGTAGTTGGATATGATGAGGATTTCTTCCATTATTTTTGTAAAAGAATCTCAATGATGCGTTCAGAAGCTTTTCCGTCCCAAAGTTCGGGTATGCCTGATTTTCGAGGACCATTGTGCATAAATTCGGCAAACACCTTTTCCAAATTGGTTATAGAAGTACCAACCAAAGTATTGGTGCCGATGGTTTGAGTCTCGGGTCTTTCGGTGTTGTTGCGCAGCGTAAAACAAGGAATATTTAAAACTGTAGTTTCCTCAGAAATGCCGCCCGAATCGGTAATCACAGCGAAACTGTTTTTAACCAGAAACATAAAATTCAAATAGCCTTGCGGTTCCACAAAAAGGATGTTTTGTAAGGCCAAATTGTTTTCTCCCAAAATAGCTTTGGTTCGAGGGTGAATAGGGAAGATGATTTTTTTATCTCCAACCATTTGGTCAATGCCTTTGAGCAGTTCGGTTAACGACTTTTCCTCATCTACATTCGCAGGGCGATGCAAAGTTAAGACGATATATTGGCCGGAAACCAATCCAAATTCGTTCCAGAAATCCGGAGCGGAAATCCGATTCAAATTTTGATACAAAGTGTCAATCATCACATTACCCACAAAGTGGATATGAGAAGGTTCGGCGCCATAACGGATTAAGTTTTCTGAAGCAGTTGTTGAGGTTGTAAAGAAATAATCGGTGATGCTATCCGTAACTATGCGGTTGATTTCTTCGGGCATGGTAAGGTCACCTGATCGAATTCCTGCTTCAACATGCGCTACTTTTACATTTAATTTTTTGGCCACAATAGCACACGCCATGGTCGAGTTGACATCGCCAACCACCAAAACCAAATCACAAGGATGGCTGATTAATTCTTTTTCAAAAGCAATCATGATGGCAGCAGTTTGCTCGGCTTGAGAGCCACTTTTTACTTCTAAATTGGCATGAGGTTGCGGAATGCTTAACTCTTCAAAGAAAGTGTCGCTTAGGTTTTTGTCATAATGCTGACCGGTATGTACCAACCGATAAGAGATTTTGGCTCCTTCGGTTTGCTTTTTTTCAATCGCTTTAATGATGGGAGCGATTTTGATAAAATTAGGTCTTGCACCGGCTATTATGGTGATTTTCATATCTATTTTACTAATGAAACAAACTGCTTTAATTTGCCGCTTTTGCTTCTTTCTAATATTGTTTTTCGAGTAAATGTGAAGTTCAAATTGGGTTCCAAATAAGTTGTAATGGCTTTTTCAATGTTTTGAATTTGGTCTGATGTCAATTCGTTTTGACTCACATATTCAATGTCAAAAGTATCGATTTTGGTTTGTTTTATCACAAATTCTTTCACATTTCCATCATCACTAATAATGCTTTTGGTAACATAATAAAAAGTCAGACCGGGCGATTTTTTCCCGCTGGGCAGTAGGGCAATATCATTGGTTCTCCCGATTAGCTTTTTGAGAATGGGTTTTTTCAAGGTACTGCTTTCCTCTAAAATTCCAATATCGCCTATATCGTAACGAATGAAAGGATGTGCTTTGTTGTATAAGGAGGTAATCACAATGCGCCCTTCTTTTCCATAGGGCAAGACGTTGTTTTCATCGTCCAGAATTTCGACAAATAAGGTTTCTGAATTGACCTGCCATTCTCCTTGCGGATTTTGAAAAGCAATCAAATCCAACTCAGAGGCACCGTATTCATTGATGACCGGAACCCCAAACTGTTTTTCGAGCAGCGTTTTGTCATCGTCAAATAACATTTCCGAAGTGACTACACAACATTTTAAGGTGGGACAAATGGTTTTTAAGACGATATTTTTTTGCTGTAAAAATTTGGCAAACAACACTATGGAACTGGTATATCCGTTGAGATAATCGAATTTTTTTTGCTGAAATTTTACCAACACGTTTTCCAAAACTTTGTCTGATAAATCAAAAATGGGAAATCGATAGCGATGGCTCAAATAATCTTTAAGACGTTCTTTAGTGTTTCCGATAAAATCTAACGGAATTCCATAAAAACGGGCTTGTAAAGAATGATTAAAATCGATGCCATACCATCCGAATCGGTCAATAATATTAATCCAAGTCAGGGCATGTGAAAACTTATCTTTGGCAAAAATAAAAGGATCTCCACTGGAACCTGACGTTTTATTGACATATACATTTTTGGGGGTAAAATTTTCAGAAAGCCTTTCCGCCAAAGGTTTTTGGAAATCTTTTTTGGTCATTATAGGAAGATTTTCCCAATAAACGGAGTCAGCGTTCCCGACCAAATTCTTGTATGAAGCGTTGTTTTGGAGGTGAAAATCAACGATGTTTTGTCTTTTTTTTACAATATGATTGTTAAAATCAATATCTGATAAAGCTTTAATTTTATTATACTCGACTTGGGCATCTTTTAAAGGATACCCACTGAGGCGAAGCGTAAAATCAAATAATTTAAACATACAAACAATAAAAAAGGGCTAACCAAAGTCAGCCCTTAAAAATACTATATTATTAGAATTAATTTTTCATAATTTTAATAGTTTCTGATTGGTTTCCGGATATAATTTCAAAGAAATAAACTCCAGCCGCATAATTAGAGATGTCTAAACTGTTTTGAACACCGTTAAAAACTTGATTTTTGATTACTTTTCCGGATAAGTCAGTAACTTTTAAAGTATAGGAATCAACCCCTTCAGTATACAAATTCACAGTAGAAGAAGTTGGGTTTGGAAATATTTTAAATTTAGAAGTAGTAAAGGCATTATTGGATAGAGTACCGTCTAATTTAAAAATTCCTCCTGTAAATGGATCTTCTGAAAAACCGGCACACCATCCAGTTGAGGCATTAAACATAGAAACAGTTCCTCTTTGAGCACCACTGTCTATTGTAGTCCAAGTAGTTCCATTGTCATTACTGAAAGCTGATCCTGATGGAGTTCCTGCTGATGTTGCTACTAAAGTAGTTGTTCCCGGAACATAGGCTAATACTCTGTAAGTTCCTGTGAAAGGCGTACCTGCAGACCAAGTCGCTCCACCATCAGAAGTGGTGTAAAAAGTATAGGTAGTTCCAACAGTTTTTAATAAACATCCATTGTTAAGACTACTCATGGTCAATCGGGCACTTTGGGTAGTTCCGGCAAAATCGGTAACCGGTGCTTGAGACACGGTCCAATTCAAACCCATATTGCTGGATTTCAATATTCTTCCTTTGCTGGTTACCAACCAAATGGTATTTCCAATAGCTACGTTTCCGCCATTGTAACCATATTCAATTGTTGAGCCTGACCCCAGAGGATTAGGAATATTGGCTGCAGGAACGGCGGTCCAAGAATCACCTCCGTTTGAAGTAGTGTAAATTTCGAATTCTCCGCTTAACGGATCACCAAACGAAACCCCATTGTTAGCATCAAAAAAATGTACTCCGTTTATAAAAGAAGTAGAGCCGCTGAAGGCACCTGCATTTTGTTGTTCCCAACTTACCCCTCCGTCAGTGGTTTTAAAAATAACGCCATTATTTCCTACGGTTGGGTCTAATGCACTTACCCAAGCCGTGGTTCCATTAACCGGCGAAATATTGTTGATAGACAAGGTAGGATCTCCTAACTCAATGGTTCCTGCCTCCCATGAACTACCTCCATTGGTTGTTTTGGTAAATTCCTGAATTACATTGGCAGTATTGGCACCATCGTATGCTAAAGCCCAAACAGTATTGGCATCTACTATATTAATTTCCGAAAGGCCTCTGTTAGGAAGATTAAATCCGGTGGCTTGTGTGCTCCATGTTTGAGCATTTGAAATGAATCCTGTAAATAATAAGGACAATGAAAGTAATAATTTTTTCATGAGTGTTTGTTTTTCAATTGATGACTAAATTAAAGAAAAATGAGGGATAAAAAAAAGAATACTTGTATTTTTGCATACTTTTAACAACACAACACACAACAAAATGACAATTTTACTACTTGGCTCCGGAGGGAGAGAACATGCCTTAGCGTTTAAAATACTTCAGAGTTCTTTATGCCATCAACTTTTTGTGGCTCCCGGCAATGCCGGTACTGCAGCCATCGCCACTAATGTCAGCATTAATACGACAGATTTTGAAAGCATCAAGAAGTTGGTATTGCAAGAAAAGATAGATATGGTTGTTGTTGGGCCGGAAGATCCATTAGTTCAAGGAATTTATGATTTTTTCAAAAACGATGTAGAATTACAGCATATTCCGGTAATTGGTCCGTCAAAATTAGGTGCCCAATTAGAAGGCAGTAAAGAATTCGCCAAAGAGTTTTTAATCAAACACAAAATCCCGACCGCAGCTTATGACAGTTTTACCGGCGAAACCGTTGAAAAAGGGTGTGAATTTTTGGAAACCTTACAGCCGCCATATGTTTTAAAAGCAGATGGATTGGCTGCAGGTAAAGGCGTTTTAATTTTGAATGATTTAGAGGAAGCCAAAACCGAATTAAGAAATATGTTGGTACACGCCAAATTCGGTGTAGCCAGTTCTAAAGTGGTTATAGAAGAATTTCTAGACGGAATTGAGTTAAGTTGTTTTGTTTTAACTGACGGGAAGAATTACAAAGTTTTGCCAACAGCCAAAGACTACAAAAGAATCGGAGAAGGAGATACCGGATTGAATACCGGCGGAATGGGAGCAGTTTCACCGGTTCCGTTTGCCGATGCAGTTTTATTAGAAAAAATCGAAACCCGTATTGTAAAGCCAACAGTTGAAGGGCTGCAAAAGGACGGAATCGAATACAAGGGTTTTGTTTTCATTGGATTAATCATTGTCAAAGGCGAACCCATGGTAATTGAATACAATGTGAGAATGGGCGACCCGGAAACCGAAGTAGTAATGCCAAGAATCCAATCGGATTTAGTTGAATTATTTCAAGCAGTTGCCAATCAAAAACTAGACGAAGTAACTTTGGAAATCGACCCAAGAAGCGCTACAACCATCATGGTTGTTTCGGGCGGATATCCGGAAGATTATAACAAAGGTTTTGAAATTACCGGTATTGAAAACGTAGAAGATTCAATTGTTTTTCACGCCGGAACTAAATTGGAAAACGGCAAAGTAGTAACCAGTGGCGGAAGAGTATTGGCGGTAACTTCTTTTGGAGACAACTTCCAAGAGGCCATAAAAAAATCTTACCAAAATATAGACAAGCTACATTTTGATAAGATGTATTTTAGAAAAGATATCGGCTTTGATCTAACTTAAGAAAGAGTGCGCCGTAGTATCTTGGTTTTCTTCATTATTGTCTTGGTGCTTTTTTAATTCTTTGCACCAATAAACGATATATTTACAGCACACCAAAATCAGCGCCCAGCTTACGATATTGGCTAACCACCAATTGCTTAATTCCAGGGCACGTAACCAATCTAGTGGCTTGAATAAAAAGTCTACAAATAAAGTTTGAATACCTTCAAAAAATGCTCTCATTGTATAAAATGTTATATTTACAGCACAAATGTATAAAATATCCTCATGATTACAAGCATTTTTAAAAAATCGAGCGTTCTTAATTACACCTTGGTGGTCATTTTATTTTTAGTGGCGTTTCTTTTGTTCCAATCCGCCGCTTCTAATCCTATGTCAAACCGCATTAATTTTTCGAACAACTCATTAACAATCATACTTTTAATCACTTCCTTTTTTTTAGTCAACTTTATTGTCAAGAAAAACGGACTTACCAAAAACAGTAGTTATACCATTTTGTTTTTTCTGCTTTTTTTGTTGCTTTTTCCGACGGTCTTCAATCAATCTAATTTGCTTTTTGCCAATTTTTTTCTGCTCTTGTCCATGAGAAGATTGATTTCACTTCAAACCTTAAAAGCCCCGAAAGAAAAAATTTTTGATGCTTCGATGTGGATTTTTATCGCAAGCTTGTTTCACTTTTGGTGCATCCTTTTTATTGTTTTGGTTTACATTTCTATCATCTTTCATGTTTCCAGAGATTATCGAAATTGGTTGTTGCCGTTCGTGGCTTTTGTAACCACTGCAATAGTATTTTTAGTTGCGGCCTTGTATTTTGACAAAACCTGGATTGACCATATTTTGAGCCAAACCCAAATGCATTTTGAGTTGGATTATTTTACCAATCATTACCAAAATGCCGCACTTTCTTTTTATGTAGTCATTGCTTTGTATTTCCTATTTTCAATGGTTTTTTCATTAACCAACAGGCCTTTAATACTACAAGCATCCTACAAGAAAATGATTTTAGGATTTTTAATCGGAAGTGTCGTTTTTATCCTTTCACCGGATAAAAATAATGCCATGTTGCTGTTTACATTTCTCCCTTTAGCAGTAATGACAACCAATAATATTGAGTATTCCCAAAATCAAATGTATCAGGAAATCGTATTGTTAATTTTAATTACGGGAAGTTTTTTCGGTTTTTTTGCTCAACTATAATTTACTGCCATAAGCCAAATCGCCGGCATCACCCAATCCGGGAATGATGTAGTTTTTTTCGTTGAGTTTATCATCTAAAGCCGCTACCCAAAGATGACAGTTTTCGGGAAGGTTCTTTTCCAAATAAGCGATGCCTTCCGGTGCTGCAATTACCACCGCAATGTGAATTTCTTTAGGTTTTTGTTCCAAATGTAATTTGTGCAAAACCGCCACTATCGATTGTCCGGTGGCCAACATCGGATCAATTAAAATCAGGTTTTTATTTTCAAAGGAAGGTGCCGCTTGGTATTCGACCAAAATGTCAAACTTATCATCGTTGTCATAATGATGGCGATAGGCAGAAACAAATCCGTTTTCGGCATTGTCAAAAATGTTCATAAAACCGGTATGCAAAGCCAATCCCGCACGAAGAATAGAACACAAAACTACGTGGTCAGCAATGGTAGTGGTGTGTTTGATTCCCAAAGGCGTTTGCACATCGATGTTTTTGTATTCCAAAGTTTTGCTCAATTCATAAGCCATAATTTCTCCGATACGCTCGATGTTTTTTCGAAATCGCATGCTGTCTTTTTGAATGGTAACATCGCGAATTTGGGACAAGAAATGATTGAGAATACTGTTCTGCTCTGAAATGTAATGAATATGCATGGACGACTTTGATTTTGTATGTTGAGGTAAAAGTATAAAAAACTATCTTTGCACTCGAGACCTTTGGGTCGATTTTTATGTACCAAAGCCTTCAAGGCGAACGGAACGAAGTTAAATAAAATAAAAACTACCATTATGTTTTCACAATTTGCTTTTCCTATTTTTGAACAAAGTATAAAAGATTACCACGTTATTGACGATGTATATCAACCTACCTTAAACCCTTACACCAAAGGAACTATCGAGTATTTGTTGTATGCCAAAAACTGGGTAGACACCGTTCAATGGCATTATGAAGACATCATTCGTGACCCGAATATTGATCCGGTGGCGGCTTTAGATTTGAAAAGAAAAATTGATGCTTCGAACCAAGTTCGTACCGATATGGTTGAATACATCGACAGTTATTTTCTGCAAAAACACAAAGATGTTCAGGTAAAACCCAATGCCAAAATCAATACTGAAAGTCCGGCATGGGCTATCGATCGTCTGTCAATCTTGGCTTTAAAAATTTACCACATGAATGAAGAGGCCAATCGCGCCGAAGCCACTGCAGAACACCGAGCCAAATGTCAAGAAAAGTTAAACGTATTGTTAGACCAAAAAAACGATATGTTTATTTCCATCAATGATTTGTTGACCGATATCGAAAACGGTGACAAGTTCATGAAAGTGTACAAGCAAATGAAAATGTACAACGATGACGATTTAAATCCGGTGTTGTACCAAAACAAGAAATAAATCCCGACGCATTTGTCTAACCCAATCACACATATAGCCGTCATCCGATTATCTGCCATGGGCGATGTTGCGATGACGGTTCCTGTTATACGAGCTTTTGTACAACAAAATCCGAGTGTTAAACTCACAGTGGTTTCGCGTCCTTTTTTTCGTCCTTTTTTTGACGATATTCCCAATGTAAATTTCTTTGCGGTGGATGTCAAAGGCCGACACAAGGGATTTTTAGGTTTAGTCAAATTATACGCTGATTTGAAGAAACTGAAAATTGATGCGGTAGCCGATTTACACAATGTTTTGCGTTCCATAGTAGTCCGAAATTTATTCGCGCTAAGCGGAAAAAAAGTAGCCCATACAGACAAAGGCCGAACCGATAAAAATGCCTTAACACGAGCTGAAAACAAAATTTTCGAACCGGTTAAATCCATGGTTGACCGACATGTTGAAACCTTTAAAGAGTTGGGTTTTTTTGTTGATTTAAGCAATCCGATTTTTCCGGACAAAGCCATATTGTCAAACGAAGTGGTAAAAATTTCAGGTTTAAAAGAAAACCAAAAATGGATAGGCATAGCGCCATTTGCCCAATATGAAAGCAAAGTTTATCCGCTCGATTTGATACAACAAGTGATAAATGATTTGGCCCGAAACCCCAATTACAAAATCTTCCTTTTTGGTGGCGGAGCGAAAGAAACACAACAATTAATCACTTTAGCTGGAGCCAAAGAAAACACCATAGTGGTTGCCGGAAAATTATCTTTTGAACAAGAATTAGAATTGATTTCCAACCTTGACCTGATGCTTTCTATGGATTCCGGGAATGCACATATTGCAGCAATGTTGGGCTTAAAAGTAATTACACTTTGGGGCGCCACACATCCTTACGCAGGTTTCAAACCGTTCAACCAACCAATGGAAAATTGTTTGGTTTCGGATAGAGAAAAGTATCCGTTGTTACCCACATCGGTCTATGGAAACAAAGTCGTAAAAGGCTACGAAAATGCTATGCGAACCATTTCCGTGGAAGAAGTGGTCGCAAAAATAAATTCCAATCTCGCCTAAACAAAATTGGAATTTTTTATTTCAAAATTTTAAAGACTAAACGTCGTCAAAATCTACATAAATTTCAGGAGAAGTCGGATGCGCTTGACAAGTCAAGATTAATCCGTCAGCAATTTCACCGTCGGTTAAAATGGAGTTCTTTTTCATTTCAGCCGAACCGTTTGTAATGCGCGCCAAACAAGAACTGCAAATGCCGCCTTGGCAAGAATAAGGAGCATCAATGCCTTGTTTCAAAGCGGCTTCTAACAAAGTTTGCTTTTGCGACATTTCAAAAGTGGTTTCCTCATCATCCACCATAACGGTAATTTTAGTGTGACCTTCATGCGAAGCAGCAGCTTTGTTTTCGGCAGCCGTTGAAGTGGAAAATAGTTCGAATTTGATATTTTTCTCCGGAATGCTGTGTTCTTTCAGCACGTTGGAAACCAAATTAATCATATCCTCCGGACCGCATAAATAGAACTTGTCAAACTCTTTTTCTTTGTGTTTGTTGTTCAAAACAAAGTTAACGGTTGACTTGTCAATACGACCGAAAAGTTCGTTTTCTACCTTGGTCTGACTGTAGACAAAGTGTACAAAAAAGCGCCCTACATATTTCAATTGCAAGTCATGAAGTTCATCGTGGAAGATGGTTTCCTCAGGCGTTTTATTGCCGTAAACCAAGACAAAGGAGCTGTTAGGTTCGCCTTCTAAAACCGACTTTAAGATAGACATTACCGGTGTAATTCCGCTTCCTGCCGCAAAAGCCGCATAGTTTTTTAAATTGGAAAAAGAAGGTTCGAACGTAAATCTTCCTTCGGGTTGACTGACTTCTAAAATATCGCCTATTTTCAAATGGTCATTGGCAAATTTGGAAAAATGACCGCTCTTAACCGCTTTGATGGCAATGCGTAATTCATCACTGTTAGGCGAAGAACAAACCGAATAGGCACGACGCACTTCTTGTCCGTCAAGGGTTAATTTTAGATTAACGTATTGGCCGGCGGTAAATTGGTAAGCAGATTTTAACTCGGCCGGAATAGTAAAAGCCACCGAAATCGCATTAGGCGTTTCGCGTCTTACTTCTTTGATATGTAGTTTATAAAATGAAGACATGAATGTTTGTTTTTGCAAAGGTAAAAAAATGAACGTGATTAGGAAAGATAAGAAATTTTCAAAATTTGTAACTTTTTTCTACATTTAGAAACTAATTCCGAAAACCTAAACCACCAACTATGTTCAAACATTTCATCAGGCTCGAGTGGAAATCCTTTTTGCGTTCGGCTTCTTTTGGAACCAATCTTGCCCTTAAAATTATTATGGGATTGGGCGCCTTGTATTTTATGGCCTGCTTCACCATAATGGGAACAGCCGTTTTTTTTATACTAAAAGAAGAAGGATTAGAACCACTGGCAGCCATCAATAAATTTATGATTTATTATGTGCTTTTT
>NZ_CAMLRU010000017.1 GCF_946482535.1 uncultured Flavobacterium sp. | reverse complement strand
TTATATTGTTCTTTTGTTCTTAAGTTTACCGCAAAACTGTTAGGCGTATAACTGAGAGATTGTGCCAAATCCAATACTGCTTTTCTGGTCTTCGGGCTCACATCCGGATAGTTTTTCAACGCTTTGGATACCGTGGTGATGGATATTCCTAAGGTTTCAGCAATTTGTTTTAAAGTGATGTCTCTCATTTAACAAATATCATAAAAAAATATCAATTCCCAATCGAAAACGTTTTCGGTAATTTCGAAAACGTTTTCGGTAACGATTTCATAATTAATTGTTAATTAAAAATATAATTTCGAAAAATAAACCAACAATAATTACTAATCAAACAAATTACAAATGATGAAAAAAAGTACTTTATTTTTGAAGAAGATGTTGTTTTTAGTGGCTTTGCTACTATGCAATCTCTCTTTTTCACAAAGCAGTAGCTTATCAGGAAAAGTTACCGATACTAAAGGAGAAGCCGTAGTGGGCGCCAATGTGGTATTGAGTGGCAGTTCTAAATCAACAGCTACTAATGCCGATGGTATTTATACCTTCTCAGGATTGGCTGATGGTGCTGTTACGGTTACCGTTTCTTACATCGGTTTAGCGACTGAAAAGAAAACGGCTAACGTAAGTGGAAACACTACTTTGGATTTCCAACTACAAGATGATTCTAAAGTATTAGAAGAAGTAGTGGTAACCGGTGTGGTTAATCCGAGAGCCAAAATCAAATCAAGTGTTTCCATCACTACTTTAGATGTGAAACAGGTTGAACAATCGGCACCAAGATCTACCGCCGAAATTTTCAGAACTATTCCGGGAATTCGCTCTGAGTCTTCAGGAGGTGAAGGAAATGCTAACATCTCTGTTCGTGGGGTGCCAATTTCTTCAGGTGGTTCAAAGTATTTACAAATTCAAGAAGACGGATTACCGGTGTTATTATACGGTGATATCGCTTTTGCAACCGCAGATATCTTCACCAGATTCGACAGAAATATTGCCAAAATCGAAGCTATCCGCGGAGGTTCTGCTTCTACTTTATCGTCAAACTCTCCGGGCGGTATCATCAACTTTATCAGCAAAACCGGTAAAACCGAAGGCGGAAGTATGGTAACCAGTTTCGGTTTAGATTACAACGACTTCAGAACAGATTTAGAATACGGCGCTCGCATCGGTGACGGATTGTACTTCCATGCAGGTGGTTTCTACAGAACCGGTGAAGGAGTAAGAAGTCCGGGCTTTACAGCCAATAACGGTGGTCAATTCAAAATGAATGTTACCAAAGAATTCGAAAACGGTTCGGTAACGGTTTATGCCAAATTCTTAAACGACAGAGCAGCCGCTTATATGCCAATGCCAATCAAAGTAACCGGAAGCAATTCTAATCCGACTTGGGAAAGCATCAGCGGTTATGACGCTACTTCCGGAACACAACAATCTCCTTACTTAATGCACAACGTAGGTTTAGACGGAAACGGAAACGTAAGAAGAGGTAACGTAGCCGACGGAATGCACCCGGTGTCTAAAACCATCGGAGCATCTGTTAATTTCGAATTAGCCGAAGGTTGGAAAGTAACCAACAATGGTCGTTTTTCTTCTAACAGCGGACAATTCATCACACCTTTCCCGGCTGAAGTAGCTGCTGCTTCAACCATTGCTAATTCATTCGGTGCCGGTTCAACTTTAACTTATGCTAACGACGGGACGGCTTTCAATACACCAAACGGATTGGTATCAAGAATTCACATGTTTGATGTAGAGTTAAACAACTTCAACAACTTCATGAATGATTTAAGAATCACTAAGAAATTTGATAAAGTAGGAGTAACTGCAGGTTACTTCAAATCTATCCAAAACATCTCTATGTCTTGGTTGTGGAATTCTTACTTACAAGAAGTATCCGATAACAATCCACGTTTAATCAATGTTACTGACGGTTCAGGAAACTTGTTGTCTGAAAACGGTTTGTATGCTTACGGTGTTCCGGCTTGGGGTAACTGTTGTACTCGTAATTACGATACGCAATACAATGTTTCAGCACCATACGCTAACGTGTCTTTCGATGCTACAGATAAGTTGTCTTTAGAAGGAGGCATCCGTTTTGATATGGGTCAAGTAAACGGTTCATTTGCAGGTTCTTCTCAAACGACTTACGATATCAATAATGACAACGTAATTTCAGCACCTGAAAGCAGTGTGTCTGCTATCAACACAGCCAATACAACAGCAGTTGATTACGACTACGATTATGTGTCTTACTCATTAGGCGCTAATTATTTAATCGATGCCAACCAATCGGTTTTTGCACGTTACAGTAAAGGTGCTTCTGCCAAAGCGGATCGTATTTTATTCTCTGGGTTAAATTACCTTGACGGAGACAAAATCAACGCTTTAGATTATTTGGCACAAGCAGAATTAGGATACAAAAGAAAATTCAGCAAAGGTTATGTTTACGCAACTTTCTTCAGCTCAACTACTACGGAAGAAGGCGGATTCGAAGCAACCTCTAACAGCATTATCGAAAACGATTACCGTTCCATGGGTCTTGAGTTAGAGTCTTCTTATAACGTAAACAGCGATTTGAACTTACGCGGAGGATTTACTTATACTAAAGCTGAAGTTACTTCAGGAGCTAATGACGGTAACGAGCCAAGAAGACAACCGAAAATGATGTACAACTTTATCCCAACCTACAAGTTCGGAAAAGCCAACAATACTTTAGGATTAAGTTTCATCGGTCAAACCAAAGCTTATGCGCAAGACAACAACGAATTGGTAATGAACGGATTCGTAATCGTAAACGGGTTTGTTGAAGTAGGCATCACCAAAGGCTTATCTTTAAACATTGCCGGAAACAATTTATTAAACACTTTGGCCATCACAGAAGCCGAAGAGGGAAGCATCACTGCCAATACCACTAATATCGTTAGAGCAAGACCTTTACCGGGAAGATCACTTTCTATGGCATTGTCTTACAAGTTCTAAGCAACCTATTTCATGTTTAATTTGAGTAATTCCTATACCATAGTTTTATGGTATGGGAATTATTTTTAACCAAAGATTTTTTATCTTTAAATGCATCTTAAAATTGTACCCATGAAAAAATCAATCGCTCTTTTACTCTTTTTAATGTTTTCTATAAGCCATGGCCTATTGGCACAAGCAAGTCAAACCACCGCGACAAAACCTGAAAAAAAAGTAATGATTGTTTACGGAAGCGATGAATGCCATCATTGTACAGATACCAAAAAATACCTCAAAGAAAACAACATCGAGTTTGTTTTTTATGATATCGATAAAAATCAGGAAGCCTTAAAAGAAATGCTGTTCAAACTCAAAAATGCCAATATCAGTACCAATAATTTATCGATTCCGGTAATCGATAAGCAAGGCGTTATTTTTACCAATAACATTCCGTTTGAAGCGTTTCTGAAGAAATTAAATTAATATCATGACTAAAAAAACACACCTGAGCTTTTGGCAAATCATCAATATGAATGTTGGTTTTTTTGGCATTCAATATAGCTTTGGGTTGCAACAAAGTGCTGTTAATCCTATTTATGATTTTTTAGGCGCTCATCCGGATCAAATTCCTTTACTCAATTTGGCCGGACCTTTAACGGGTTTGTTAGTCCAGCCCATTATTGGCGCTTTGAGTGATAAAACGTGGTCACCAAGATTAGGTGGCCGAAGAAAACCTTTTTTCCTAATCGGCGCTTTGATTTGCAGTTTAGCGCTTTTTGCTTTTCCGTTTAGCAGTTCTTTATGGATGGCTGCCGGATTACTTTGGATTTTAGATGCCGGAAACAACACTGCCATGGAACCGTATCGCGCTTTCATTGCCGATAAATTAGACGAATCCCAACAACCGACAGGTTTTCAAGCCCAAAGTTTTTTTACCGGATTCGGACAAACCTTAGCCAATATTTCTCTTTTTATTTTCCCGTTAATTTTTATCGGAACAACCGGTAAGTTGCCTACCTGGGTTTTTGCTTCGTTCTTTCTGGGCGCTATTTGCTCCATTGCTTCGGTTTGGTGGAGTTCTCACACTACCAAAGAAATCCCGCCAACAGCAGAAGAACTGCAAAAAATACAATCTGAACGCATCAATCTTTTTACGCCTTTTATTGACATAGCAAAAGCCGTAAAAGAAATGCCTAAAGTAATGTGGCAACTGGCTTTGGTTTATTTGTTCCAATGGTACGCTCTTTTTTGTTATTGGCAAAATTCATCCAAAAGTATAGCGCTTTCGGTTTGGAATACAACGCCCGAAAAAGACATGGAATTATACGGAGAAGCCGTTAGCTGGACAGGTTTGGTTAATGGCTGGTATAACGTAGTAACTTTTTTATGTGCCTTTTCTTTGGTTTATTTCGCCAAAAAGTATTCGCCAAAATTCGTCCATTTCAGCTGTTTGTTGTTAGCCGCTATCGGATTTTTAGTATTCCCGCATATTCATAACAAATATTTGTTATTTCCTGCGATTACCGGATTTGGCATTGGTTGGGCCAGCATGATGGGTATTCCTTATTTAATGATTGTGGCCAATATTCCCAAAGAACGATATGGCGTTTATATGGGCATTATCAATATGATGATTGTCATTCCAATGTTTATCCAAACCATAACTTTCGGATTTATAATGAAGTATTTTTTAAATAATGATGCGCGATTGGCCATCACTTTCGCCGGAGTTTTACTGGTTATCAGTGCTGTTTTAACCCTTTTTATTTCAACCAAAAAGCCAATCATCAGTGAATAATATCGCCTACCATAAAGCTATTAATTTGCTCTGCGAGGTGGCTTCGCCCAACGGTTTTTTGGCCAGTGCCGAAAATACCACCAATTACAAAAGGGTTTGGGCGCGTGACGGCGTAATTTGCGGATTAGCCGCTTTGGCTTCCGGCGATGAGGAGTTGATAGCTGCTTTTAAAAACACGCTAGACACCTTAGCCAAAAACCAACATTCCATCGGGACTATTCCGTCGAATGTGTTGATTTCAGAAGAGAAAAACGAAGTCAGTTATGGCGGTTTGGCCGGAAGAGTCGATGCGGTTACTTGGTTCATCATAGGGGTTTGTCAATATGCCTATTATAAGGGTGACGCTGCTATTATTTCCGAGTACAATTCCCACATTGAAAAAGGTTTTAGTCTATTAGAGGCTTGGGAGTTCAACAATAAACATCTTTTATATGTGCCGCTTTCCGGCAATTGGGCCGATGAATACATCACCGACGGTTATGTTTTATACGACCAATTGTTGCGCATTTGGGCATTGAAAAGCTATAATTATTTTGCCAAAAGCGAGGCACTCACAGACAAGATAGAAAAAATAACTACTCAAATTCAAATTAATTTCATGCCCGATTACCATGGGGAACGATACCACGAACGAGCTTATAATGAAGTCGAATTTAAAGATTTCATGCCTTGTTCATTTTCTCCGTCGGGTTATAAAACCCAGTTTGACGCTTTCGCTAATTCGTTAGCAGTGTTGTTAAATATAGGTTCAAGCGAATTTCAAAATAAGATTTTGGACTATGCGGATAACTTAGCTTCAGAAACCAAGTTGGGTTTGTTGCCGGCTTTTTGGCCGCCTGTTTTTGAAACCGATGAGCATTGGAACTTACTCAAAAACAATTGCAAATACGAGTTCCGAAATTATCCTTACGAATTTCATAACGCCGGTAGTTGGCCCATGGTCAATGGGTTTTTCGGATTAGCCTTGGCGGACAAAGGAGAAAATCAAAAAGCGACAAAAATATTGGAAAAAATTAACGAAGCCAATGCCCTAAAAGAGTTTTCATTTTACGAAAATTTCAATACCCAAACCACAGCGCCGAATGGAGTTTCGTTTTGTTCTTGGAGTGCTGCGGCAACGGTTTTAGTTCACCAATCATTACATCATAATTTTAAATTTTTAGTTTAAATTGAAAACTATAGACATCATAAGCATAGGCGAAGTATTGATAGATTTTATAGGTCATGAAGTCAATACCTCCATCAACAGAACCAAAGATTATCATCGCTTTTTGGGTGGCTCACCAACCAATGTAGCGGTTAATGCTTCGCGTTTAGGATTGAATGCTGTTCTCGTGGCTTCTTGCGGTCAAGACGGTTTAGGCGATTATGTCATTCGAAAATTAAAAGCCAATCACGTGAATACAAATCATATCGGAAAATCGGAAACGGTTCCGACTTCTGTAATTTTTGTTTCAAAATCGACCGAAACCCCTGATTTTATTCCCTACCGTCAAGCCGATTGTGAAATATTCGAAAGCCAATTATCGGATGAAGTGATAGCCGAAGCTAAAATATTCCACACCACTTGTTTTGCGTTGAGTAAAAATCCGGCCAGACAAACTATCTTGAATCGCGCTAAAAAAGCCAAAGAATTAGGATTACAACTCAGCATCGACATCAATTTTTCCGAACGCATTTGGCCCGACCGAGAAGAAGCTAAAGCCATACTTAAAGAATATTTAGCCAATGATCCTTTGGTCAAATTAAGTGAAGATGATTGCTACCGACTATTCGCAGCCGTAAAATCAGAAGAATATATTTTTGATTATTTCCACAGTTTGGGTGCTTCAACCATTTGTTTGACCAAAGGAAAGAACGGTGTTGTAGTTTCCGACATTCACCAAGGATTATTTTTTCAAAAAGCCATGCCTATCGAAGAAGTCAAAGACACAACCGGTGCCGGCGATGCTTTTTGGACCGGTTTTTTATATGCCCAATTGCATCACAAAAACATAGAAGAAACTATGACAGTAGCTCAAAAATTAGCTGCAATCAAGTTGCAAAACGTAGGCAGATTGCCCGATAATATCAACCTCAAAGCATTAATCCAAGAATAACCGCCAACCAGAAGTTAAGTTAGTTTTACGAAGGAAAAGCTGTAATGAAAAATTACGGCTTTTTTGTTTATGAGTTTGTGCAAAAAGAAATCCTGAAAAATTTCCTTTTTAAGTTGAGTCTTCTACCTTTGTAGTTCTCAACCATAAAGAAAATGAACAAATACAGCAAGCGACGAGAAGCACTTTTATACCACGCCAAACCTACGCCGGGTAAAATTCAAGTAGTGCCTACCAAAAAATATGCGACCCAAAGAGATTTGTCTCTGGCCTATTCTCCCGGTGTGGCTGAACCTTGTTTGGAAATTGCCAAAGACGTAAACAACGTTTATAAATACACTGCTAAAGGAAATTTGGTAGCCGTAATCAGTAACGGAACCGCCGTTTTAGGTTTAGGTGATATTGGTCCGGAAGCGTCAAAACCGGTAATGGAAGGAAAAGCGTTATTGTTTAAAATCTTCGCCGGAATTGATGTGTTTGATATTGAAGTCGGCACCAAAGATATAGACGCTTTTATTGAAACGGTTAAGAATATTGCCCCAACTTTTGGCGGTATCAATTTAGAAGATATCAAAGCGCCCGAATCTTTCGAAATTGAAAGGCGATTGGTAGAAGAGTTGAATATTCCCGTAATGCATGATGACCAACACGGAACGGCGATTATTTCATCAGCCGCCTTGTTGAATGCTTTAGAGTTGGCCAAAAAGAAAACCACCGAAGTAAAAATTGTGGTTTCAGGAGCCGGTTCAGCCGCTTTGGCTTGTGCCAATTTGTATATATTGTTAGGTGTTAAACCCGAAAACATCATTATGTTCGACAAAGACGGCGTGCTTTCACCGGAAAGAACCGATTTGTCAGATTTGCAAAAAAGATACACCCACGGTAAAGCGGGAACGACTTTAGCACAAGCTCTGGTTGGTGCCGATGTTTTCTTAGGCTTATCCGCCGGAAATATAATGTCGCCGGAAATGCTGTTGGGCATGGCCAAAAATCCGATTGTTTTCGCCATGGCCAATCCTATTCCGGAAATCGACTACGATTTAGCGGTTAAAACCCGAAAAGACATCATTATGGCCACCGGCCGTTCCGATCATCCTAATCAGGTGAACAACGTTTTGGGTTTTCCCTATATTTTCCGCGGGGCTTTAGATGTTCGTGCGACAAAAATCAACGAAGAAATGAAAATGGCTGCGGTACACGCTTTGGCCGAATTAGCCAAAGAACCTGTGCCGGAGCAAGTCAATATCGCCTATGGCGAAACCCGTTTGAATTTTGGGAAAGAGTATATTATTCCGAAACCATTTGACCCAAGATTGATTACACAAGTAGCACCGGCTGTTGCCAAAGCCGCTATGAATTCGGGCGTGGCTTTACATCCGATTACCGATTGGGAAAAATATGAAGAAGAATTATTAGAGCGATTAGGTTCCGATAATAAAATGGTGCGTTTGTTAACCAACCGTGCCAAGACCGATCCGAAGCGCGTGGTTTTTGCCGAAGCCGATCACTTGGATGTGTTGAAAGCAGCGCAAATTGCTTATGAAGAAGGTATAGCTAAGCCAATTTTATTAGGTAATAAAGAATTGATTTTAGAGCTAAAAGAAGAATTGGGTTTCGACGCCGATGTGCCGATTTTTGACCCTAAAACCAAAGAAGAAGACCAACGCCGAATGAAGTATGCCGACATCTATTGGAAGTCGAGACAACGTCGCGGAATTTCTTTATTGGATGCTCAGAAATGGATGCGCGAGCGCAATTATTTTGCGGCCATGATGGTCAACGAAGGCGATGCCGATGCCATGGTCTCCGGTTATTCGAGAAGTTATCCGTCAACCGTAAAACCGTTGATGCAGTTGATTGGAAAAGCACCGGGCATTACTTTGATTGCCACCACCAATATGATGATGACCAATCGCGGACCGATGTTTTTATCGGATACCGCCATCAATCCGAATCCAACCGCCGATGAATTGGCTAAAATTGCTTTAATGACTGCCAAAACGGTTCGCATGTTCGGAATGGAACCCGTGATTGCCATGGTTTCGTTTTCAAATTTTGGTTCGTCTGGTTATGAAAGTGCTACTAAAGTAAGAGAAGCCGTTGCGTATTTGCACAAATATTATCCGGATTTAGTGGTAGATGGAGAGATTCAAACTGATTTTGCTTTGAATCCCGAAATGCTCAAAAATAAATTTCCTTTCTCAAAATTGGCGGGAAAAAAAGTCAATACCTTAATCTTCCCGAATTTGGAAGCGGCTAATATCAATTATAAACTATTGAAAGAATTGTACAAAGTAGATTCTGTCGGGCCAATTATGTTGGGAATGGAGAAAGCGGTTCACATTTTCCAACTAGGCGCAAGCGTCGAAGAAATGGTTAATATGGTAGCCGTTTCGGTGGTTGATGCTCAAGAAAAAGAGAAGAGAAAAAAAATGACGGCCAAATAGTTTTTGTAATATTGTTCAGATATTGCAAAGAGATGATGTCAGTTGAAGAATTTTGCTATATTTGGAATAGATTTGAATTAAAATGATTGCACATATTCAAGGGAAATTAGTAGAAAAAACACCAACCGAAGTTGTAATTGACTGCAATGGTGTTGGCTATCATATTAATATTTCCCTGCATACATTTTCATTACTTCCCAACACCGATTTTATCAAGTTATTCACCTATCTTCAAATCAAAGAAGATGCCCATTCGCTCTTTGGTTTTGTAGAAAAATCAGAAAGGGAATTGTTCAAGTTGTTGTTGTCTGTATCCGGAATTGGGGCGAGTATTGCTCGTACCATGTTGTCCTCATTAGACCCGAAACAAATTATCCATGCCATCGGGAGCGGTGATGTGGGCACCATACAATCCATCAAAGGAATTGGGAATAAAACGGCTCAGAGAGTAATCTTGGATTTGAAGGAAAAAGTGTTAAAAATCTATGACTTAGATGAAATTTCATCTTCAAAACACAATATTAACCGAGAAGAATCGTTATCTGCCTTGGAGGTTTTGGGTTATGTTAGGAAAAATGCCGAAAAAGTGGTGGATAAAATAATTAAAGAAAATCCTGAAGCCACCGTTGAAACAATAATCAAACAAGCATTAAAAAATTTATAATTCTTGGAAACAATATACGCTACGAAATCATATTTAAATTTGAAAAAATTCCTTTTAGGAGCTATTTTGCTCATTGGAGTGAATGCTTTCTCTCAAGTTACACCCACGCCAACCACACCTCAAGACAGTACAGGATATGCTACGGGAAGACTGGAAATTAAAAATCCCAACAGTATCGTAAACGCTTACAAATACGATCCGGTAACCAATCGGTATATTTATTCCAGTACTTTTGAAGGGTTTAATATTAATTATCCGCTGATTTTAACTCCGAAAGAGTATCAGGAATTAGTGCTTCGCGAATCCATGCGCGAGTATTTCAAGAAAAAATCAGACGCTATTGACGGTAAAAAAGAAGGTAGCGAGGCCGCCAAAAAAGATTTATTACCGAGATATTATGTTAACTCAGGTTTTTTCGAATCCATCTTTGGAGGCAATACGATTGATGTAAAACCAACCGGCTCCGTCGAAATGGATTTAGGGGTGCGATACACCAAACAAGACAATCCGGCTTTTTCACCCAGAAACAGAGCCCAAACAACTTTCGATTTCGACCAAAGAATCAGTATGAGTTTGATGGGGAAAGTAGGGACGCGTTTGAATGTCAATGCCAATTACGATACCGAATCGACTTTTGCTTTTCAAAACCTAATCAAATTAGAATACACTCCGACAGAAGACGATATCATTCAAAAGATTGAAGTGGGTAACGTTAGTATGCCATTGACCAATTCATTGATTCGCGGTGCCCAAAGTTTGTTTGGGGTCAAAGCCCAATTGCAATTTGGTAAAACCACAGTGACGGGAGTGTTTTCTGAACAAAAGTCACAAACCAAATCGGTTATGGCACAAGGCGGCGGAACGATTCAGGATTTTGAAATCTTCGGGTTAGACTATGATTCAGACAGACACTTTTTCTTGTCACAATATTTTAGAAACAAATATGACGAAGCACTTCAAAATTATCCATTGATAAACAGTCGTGTTCAAATTACCAGAATTGAAGTATGGGTAACTAACAGACAAAATCGGGTTAGTACGACCAACAATAATTTAAGAAATATCATTGCACTTCAAGATTTGGGAGAATCCAGATTGAGCAGTTTTACGGATGATAAAATTGTAGCGGTGGAGCAAAATGAAATTGACAACAACAACTTCTTTTTGACTACGGCAACTGACGCTCCTTCGGATAACAGAAACAACAAATACGATCCGGGATTAATCAATTCAGGCGGCGGTATTTTAAATTCGAATATTCGAGACATTGTTACTTCTTCACAAGGATTTACCTATGCGCCGGTAATTCCGCCAACTCCCGAATCAATTGCTGATGAAGGAACTGATTATTCTAAATTAGAGAATGCTCGAAAATTAGCCCCTAACGAATTTACTTATCATCCTCAATTGGGATATATCTCTCTGCAACAACGATTGGCCAACGATGAGGTTTTGGCAGTAGCTTACCAATATACCATTGGAGATGAAGTTTATCAGGTGGGAGAATTTGGTACCGACGGTGTAGATGCAACAGTGGTAGATGCAACCGATCCTGCAAATCAAACCGTGTCTTCTCAAAGTTTGATTTTGAAAATGCTGAAAAGTAATTTGACCAATGTTCAAAAGCCAATTTGGAACTTGATGATGAAAAACATCTATCAAATTCCGGGCGCTTTTCAATTAGAGCAAGAAGATTTCAGGTTGAATATCTTATATACAGATCCTTCGCCGATTAACTATATCTCGCCGGTTAACGGCACCCCTTTCCCAACGACTACCGATCCTAATATGATAGTCGCAGAAACACCATTGCTGAAAGTATTCAATATAGATCGTCTCAATTATAACAATGACCCTCAGGCCGGAGGAGACGGATTTTTTGATTTCATGCCGGGCTTAACAGTAGACCAACAAAACGGGCGTATTATCTTTACTACTGTAGAACCTTTCGGGAAGTTGATTTTTGACAAATTAAAATTAGCCGCAGAAGATTATTACGATGAGAATACCTATAACGGAAACCAACAAAAGTTTGTGTTTAGAAGCATGTACTCCAGTACTCAAGCCGGAGCTTTACAAGATGCTGCTAAAAACAAGTTCCAGTTAAAAGGAAGGTTCAAATCAGCCGGTGGAGACGGGATTCCTATCGGAGCTTATAATGTTCCAAGAGGTTCGGTGGTGGTTACTGCCGGTGGTAGAGTTTTACAAGAAGGGATTGACTACAGTGTGAATTACCAAGCCGGAAGAGTTCAAATTCTGGATCCTTCGCTACAAGCTTCTAACACACCAATCCAGGTTTCTGTTGAAAATAACGCCACTTTTGGCCAACAAACCAGAAGGTTTATGGGAATCAATGTAGAGCATAAATTTTCGGATAAATTGTTGGTTGGCGGTACTTTTATCAAAATGACCGAAAGACCATTTACCCAAAAATCGAACTATGGTCAAGAATCGGTAAACAATACTATTTTTGGTTTCAACGCCAATTATTCAACAGAAGTACCTTTTTTAACCCGTTTAGCTAACAAGCTACCTAATGTTGATACCGATGTGCCTTCTAATTTATCAGTAAGAGGGGAAATAGCTTTCTTACAACCCGATACCCCTAAAGCCGATCAATTTCAAGGAGAAGCAACAGTCTATGTAGATGATTTTGAAGGTTCGCAAACCACTATTGATATGCGTTCTCCTTTGTCATGGACATTGTCGAGTGTTCCAAAATGGCAATCGGGAGTGGATTATCCTGATTTTGGGGCTACTCAAGTAGATTTGCAATATGGTTATAAAAGAGCCAAATTGAATTGGTACACCATTGACCCTTCCATTTATGTGGAAACCCCCGGAGAAATAGGGCAGGATGGGATTTCATTAAACAGTACTCGAAGAATTTTTAACAGTGAGCTGTTTCCTAACTTAGAACTTCAAGTTGGTCAAACCACAGTAATCAATACCTTGGATTTAACCTATTATCCCAATGAAAGAGGACCATACAATTACAATCCGGAAGGACTAAATACTAACGGTTTTACAAATCCGCAAGAAAATTTCGGAGGTATTACCCGCGCGATTAATTCTACCAATTTTGAGCAAAGTAATGTAGAATACATTCAATTTTGGGTGATGGATCCTTATTATGATCCGGCCAATCCTACGGTTGTGCCTAGTGAGACCAATGTGGGCCAATTGTATTTTAATTTAGGAGAAATATCAGAAGACATCTTAAAAGACGAGCGCAAGCAATACGAAAACGGTTTGCCATCCAGCAGTACTTCAACTGCTTTGACCAGTCCTACGGTTTGGGGTAGAGTTCCTTCTTCCCAGTCGCTTATTTATGCTTTTGATGTTGATGGTGGCAACAGAGCAGCTCAAGACGTTGGATTTGACGGTTTTAATGATCAAGACGAAAGTACTTTAACAGGCATTGGCGGATATGCTTCTTTATCCGATCCTGCAGCCGATAATTACCAATACTTTTTAAGTGCTACCGGTTCAAGTGTGCAAGAGCGATACAGAAATTATAATGGATTGGAAGGCAACTCTCCGGTAGGTGTTTCAGATACCAACCGTGGTTCTACTACCATTCCGGATGTAGAAGATATCAACCGTGACAATACGATGAATACGGTTAACGCTTACTACGAATATAAAATAGATATTAAGCCTGACATGTTAGTTGGAGAAAACTATATCACTGATGTCAGAGAGGTAGATGTCGACTTGCCGAACCAAGCCCCGAATGGTAGAGTGCGTTGGTACCAATTTAAAATTCCGGTAACCCAGCCTACTACTACAGTAGGAAGTATTTCCGATTTCCGTTCGATTCGTTTTATGAGAATGTTCATGACCGGATTCTCTGAACCTATTACATTGCGTTTTGGTGCCTTGGATTTGGTTCGAGGCGAATGGAGAAGATACGAGCAATCGTTCCAGCCAACTGATACCGAACCGAATGATGACGATACTAACTTTGATGTGTTATCCGTTAATATTCAGGAAAATGCTCAAAGAGTTCCTATTCCTTATGTATTACCTCCGGGTGTTGTGAGAGAAGAAGCAAACAATAACAATCAAGTAATCAGTCAAAATGAGCAATCATTATCTTTAAGAGCTGCCGGTGATGGTTTGGAAGTAGGCGACTCCAGAGCGGTCTTTAAAAATGTCCAAGTCGATATGCGTCAGTTCAACAAATTGAGAATGTTTTTGCACGCAGAAGCCTTACCAACTGATACATCACCGCTTCAAGACGATCAAATGGTAGCTTTTATCCGTTTTGGAAATGACTTTACCAATAACTATTACCAAGTAGAGATTCCGTTGAAAGTTACACCGGCTTCAACCACCGAACCGGAAATTATTTGGCCGGATGCCAATGAAATCAATTTGGACATGTCTTTGTTGACTAAAATGAAAGTACAAGCCTTGAGTTTTGATTTTGCCTCATTACCACCTGAAGCTGACGGGGTTTATTATCCGGACGACAATACAGCTGACGGAGATGGCGATGAAGCCTTGCGATTAGGAATCAAAGGAAATCCTAACTTTGGTTTGGTCAGAACTTTAATGGTCGGAATTAAAAACAACCATACAGACCGAGTGAGAGGAGAAGTTTGGTTTAACGAATTGCGTTTGGCCGATATGAATAACAAAGGCGGTATGGCCGCAGTGTTAAACATCGATTCTAATATGGCCGATTTCGCTACTGTTTCGGCAACGGGTAGAATGAGTACTATAGGTTTTGGGGCTTTGGAAGAAGGACCAAACGAAAGAAGTAGAGAAGATGTTCAGCAATATAATATTGTGACCAATTTCAGCTTAGGTAAATTATTACCTAAAAAATGGGGCATCAATTTGCCATTTAATTACGCCATCGGAGAGGAAATAATTACACCGGAATACGATCCTTTTAACCAAGATATTCGTCTGGAGCAGTTAATTAACAACACTTCTAATGCTGCCGAAAGAGACAATATCAGAGATCGTGCAATTGACTATACGAAAAGAAAAAGTATCAACTTTATCGGGGTTAAAAAAGACCGCGCACCCGAACAAAAACAGCGTATTTATGATCCGGAGAATTTGACGCTTTCTTATTCTTATAATGAAGTGGAAAAACACAATTATGAAATTGAAGATTATATCGATCAGCAGGTAAGTACTTCGGTAGATTATACTTATTCTTTTAAACCAAAAGCGATTGAGCCTTTCAAAAAGAATAAATTTTTCAAGAAAAGCGATTATTGGAAAATGTTGAGCGATTTCAATTTCAACTATTTACCGGCCAGTATTTCATTCAGTTCCAACATTATCAGACAATACAATCGTCAACAGTTCCGTCAAGTGGATGTGGAAGGAATTCCTATTGATCCTTTGTTCAGAAGAAATTATATGTTTAATTACCAATACGGTTTCAACTATAATATTACCAAAGCGCTCAAAGTGAATTTCACGGCCGCTTCCCATAATATAGTGCGTTCCTATTTAAATGAAGACAATGTTCCGGATAACAGTTACACCATTTGGACAGATTTTTGGAATATCGGTACGCCAAATCAACACAACCAACAAATTGTGGTCAATTACGATTTGCCGATTAACAAATTGCCTTTCTTGGCTTTTGTGAAATCTACTTACTCTTATACCGGAGATTACAGTTGGCAACGCTCGTCTTTGGCATTGTCTTCAGTTACGTTAAACGGGGTTGACTATAATTTAGGAAATACTATCCAGAATGCCGGCTCACACCGTTTGAATACGGCATTCAATATGGAAACATTCTACAAGTACATCGGATTGGGTAAAAAACCGGCAACAACGCCTTCCAAACCGGCCACTTTGCCAAAACCCGGAGAGAAGATTACCAATACCAAAGCCCAACCGGCAGGCAATACGAATGTGTTTTTAGACGGACTGAAAGGAGTCTTAACCAGCGTTAAAAACGTTCAAATTAATTACACCCGAAATGAGGGAACAATGTTGCCCGGATTCTTGCCAAGTTTGGGATTCTTCGGTTCGGCCAAACCAAGTTTAGGTTTTGTTTTCGGAGCACAAGATGACATTCGTTTTGAAGCAGCTAAAAGAGGATGGTTGACAGCTTATCCTGAATTCAATCAAAATTATACTCAGGTAGTTACCAAAACATTGGAGATGACCGCCAATATGGATTTATTTCCGGATTTTAAAATTGATTGGACCGCCAACAGAACTTATGCCGATAATTTTTCAGAACAATATGATGTTTCAGCTGATGGGGATTACAATTCAAGATCACCATATACCACCGGAAATTTCTCTATTTCTACCATCATGTTGAAAACATCCTTCAAAGCCAGTGACGAAATTGAATCGCAACCTTTCCAAGATTTCAGAGAAAACAGGATCATTATTGCCCATCGTTTGGCTACGCAATACTACGGAGGTACCGGTTATGCTTTGGATGCCGAAGGTTATCCGTTAGGTTTCAGCAAAAACAGTCAGGCGGTTTTAGTGCCTTCTCTATTAGCAGCCTATACCGGTTTGTTTACCACTGGAGCCGGTGATACAGCCAAAGGTATTTCGTTAGATGCTTTCCGTGATATTCCTATTCCAAACTGGAATATCAAATACAGCGGTTTGATGCGTTACAAATTCTTCAAAGACACTTTTAAACGCTTCTCTATTCAGCATGCTTACAGAGCTTCTTACACTATAAATTCATTCCGTTCTAATTTTGATTATGATCAAAATCCGGGTGGAATTGACCCTGATACCGGTAATGTTCACAATAAAATTATAATCGGTAACATCAATTTAGTGGAGCAATTCAATCCGTTAGTTCGCCTTGATTTTGAGATGAAAAATTCGTTTAAAATCTTAGCCGAGGTGAAAAAAGACAGAAGTTTGTCGATGAGTTTTGATAATAATTTATTGACCGAAGTACAAGGACGTGAGTATATTATTGGCTTGGGTTACCGTTTTAAAGATGTGATTTTCTCTTCACAATTAGCCGACGATCCAACCGGAATTATCAAAAGTGATATTAACGTAAAAATTGATTTCTCCTATAGAAATAACAAAACCATTGTGCGTTATTTAGATTATGACAACAACCAATTGGGCGGAGGACAAAACATTTGGTCAGCCAAGTTAACTGCGGATTATTCGTTTAGCAAAAACTTAACCGCTATTTTCTTCTACGACCATTCGTTCTCTAAACCGGTGATTTCGACCTCGTTCCCGTTGACCAACATCAGAACCGGATTTACAATGCGTTATAATTTTGGAAATTAATAAAGTTTTGAGCTAAAGATTTTAATAATCACTGCAGAAATTATACTTTTGGAGAAAATTTTAAAACAACACTAACCCGTGGCGATGCCCTAATTTAAGGAGCGCAGCGGCATAAAACAAACAAACTAATGAATATACCAAGTAATTTAAAGTATACCAAAGACCACGAATGGGTTTTGATTGAAGGCGATGTAGCTACAGTAGGGATTACCGATTTCGCACAAAAAGAATTAGGAGATATCGTTTATGTTGAAGTAGAAACTTTGGATCAAACCTTAGATAAAGATGAGGTATTCGGTACTGTAGAAGCTGTTAAAACCGTATCAGATTTGTTCTTACCGCTTTCAGGCGAAATCATTGAATTTAACGATGACTTAGAAGTAAATCCGGAGCATGTTAATGCAGATCCTTACGGAAAAGGCTGGATGATTAAAGTGAAAATTGCCAATCCTGGTGAGTCGGATGAGCTGCTCTCTGCGGATGATTATAAAGCCTTAATCGGTGCTTAAAAAATCAATACTAAGTCTGGCCATTGGCTGGACTTTTTTAATAGCTGTTTTATGTTTGTACCGTTTCGGCGATTTGCCCAAAATAAAAGTCAGCGGTATTGATAAATATGTTCATTTTACCTTTCACTTTGTTTTTACCTTGCTTTGGGGATATTATGTTTGGCTTCAACCATACCGATTTGCCCTTAAAAAGCTTTTTATTATTGTTTTAATTTCTCTTTGTTACGGTATTCTCATAGAGTTTTTACAAGAAATTTTTACGCAAACAAGACATGCTGATATAATGGATGTACTGGCCAATTTTACCGGAGCCATGACTGCTTTGTTGCTTTTTATTTGGCTAAAAAAAGAAAAGAAAGTATAAATCCGACCTTCTGTTCGGATAACTCTAAAAGCCCGTCTCGTTTTTTAAGATTGAGACGGATTTTTTTTTACTTTTATGCCATGAAATCGCCACTAACAAGAAGTTTGTTGCAAACAAAAACAAATAAATTAAAGGCGATGCCATATAGGACCGCTGACAAATTGATCTTCCGTATATGAATATAAAACAGTACCTCGATTCAACCTATTTAAAGACTGCAGCTCAAGCCGGTTTAACCGAAGCCGAAAATGACACCATTGTAAAAGGGTTTATTCAAGAAGCCATCGAAGAAGGGTTTAAGCTAATTATGATTAGACCCGATAAGGTCAAAATGGCCAAAGCAATGATAGTCAAAGCCAAATCTAAGTTGTTGATAGGGACTGTAATCTCATTCCCCGAAGGAAATAATTCCCTTGAAGATAAAATTTCTGAAGCCGCTCAAGCCATTGAAGACGGTGTTGATGAAATAGATTATGTTTGTAATTATGAGGCCTTCAAACGAGGAGAAGTAGAAGTAGTTAAAGAAGAGGTTTTAAGAGGGACTCAATTGGCATTCCAACACCACAAAGTAGCCAAATGGATTATCGAAGTAGCTGCTTTGACGGATGCCCAAATCATTCAAATTTCGGCTTTGATTAAAAATGTCATTATTGCCAATTTCAAAGAAGATTGCTACCCGAATATTTTTGTGAAATCCTCTACAGGTTTTTACAAAACAGAAAATAATTTGCCCAATGGCGCTACGTTACCGACTGTAATTATGATGCTCGAAAATGCTTCACCATTGCCGGTTAAAGCGGCAGGCGGGGTTCGAACTTATGCAGAAGCGGAAGAAATGATTCGCTTGGGTGTCAAACGAATCGGTACTTCTGCGGCCAAAACCATTGCCCATGGCGAAACAGCCTCGGGGAATTATTAATATTTTATTCCAATACAATGCAAAAGATACTTTCCTTTTTATTGCTGTTTACCTTAGTTTCCAATGCTCAAGTGCGACAAAAAAACACCGAGCGCTTTCCGGTTTTTCCGACTTGTGAAGGCAAAGAGTTTTCAGCGCTGGAGACCTGTTTTTACAACGAGGTGCAAAACTTCGTATACAACAATTTCAAGGTGCCGGATAATTTGAAACAAAGCAATTTCAAAGGAAATGTTATCGTGCTTTTTGAAGTAACCAATCAAGGCAATTTCAAAGTCATTTACATTGATGCCGTCGATGAAACTTTGGTCACTGAAAGCAAAAGGGTTTTTGGGCAACTGCCAAAAATTAGTCCTGCGACTTACAATGGCAATCCGACTTATGCCAAATACACTATCAAAATTGCCATTCCGTTGCAAAGTGTGGCCGAAATGCAAGCGCAAAAAGAAGCAGAGTCAGCTTTAGAGAAAGCCTCAACAACCTACAAACCCAATGATAAGTTCTTAACCGAGCTGGATAGTATTAAATACAAAAAATTTGATAATCCGCAGTTTCAAAGCCATCTGAATATTCCATTCTCACACAGTTATTATGCGCAGTTTGATGATGAAATGAACCAAGTCGGGGCCAATAATCACACAGCGTCTAAACCCTTTTCTTATGCTGATGTTTCCAAATATTATGATTTGGCTGCCGAAAATAAAAAGTTGGCCAAAAACAAACAAGGTTGGTGGGGCAAAAAGTTTTGGAACGAAAATTTGGTTGAGGTTCAAGGCGAAGACTATTGGTTTACCTTAAACCCAATCTTAGATTTGCAGTTTGGAAAAAGTGACCCTAGTGTGTCGAGCTATACTTATGTCAATACACGAGGGATTCAATTCAATGGTGGTTTGGGGAAAGAAATCAATTTTACTACTACGGTTTATGAAAGTCAAGGCCGTTTTGCTGATTATTTCAATCGTTATGCTGAATCCTTGGCACCGGCAGGAGGAAATCCGGCGATTATTCCGGGTATTGGCATAGCTAAAGGTTTCAAATCTGATGCCTATGATTTCCCTTTGGCGGAAGCCAATTTGGCTTATACCCCAAGTAAGTTCATCAATATGAATTTGGGTTACGGACGCAATTTTATTGGTGACGGTTACCGTTCTATTTTGTTAGGCGATGGGGCAAGTCCGTATCCTTATTTTAAATTGAATACTACTTTCTGGAAAATAAAATACACCAACATTTACACTTGGCTAAAAGATGTCCGCCCGGAAGTAACCGAAGACCGAACGTATGCCACCAAGTTTGCGGCCAGCCATTATTTAAGTTTGAATGTGACCAAAAGGTGGAATATCGGTTTGTTCGAATCGGTGGTTTGGACCAATAAAAACAACCGCGGATTTGATATGAGTTTTGTCAATCCGATTATTTTTTATCGCTCTGTAGAGTTTGCTTCTTCGGCCCGAAGCGGTAACGCTTTGTTGGGTTTGACCTCCAAATTAAAATGGAACAATCAAATTCAGTTTTACGGGCAATTCTTGTTGGATGAATTTTCTTTGAGCGATGTTAAAGCAGGAGATAAGAGTTGGAAAAATAAATTTGGTTACCAATTAGGAGCCAAATACTTTAATGCATTCAACATCAAAAACCTATTACTGCAAGCGGAATACAATGTGGTTCGACCTTATGTGTATGCACATAGTGAAGCGATAACCAATTACGGGCACAACAACCAAAGTTTGGGTCACCAATGGGGTGGAAATTTCAGAGAGTTAATAGCTATTGCCCGTTACCACAACGGACGTTATTTCGCCGACGCAAAAATCACCATAGGAAAACGCGGATTGGATTTTAACAATGAAACGAATACTTATAATTACGGAAGCGACATTTACAGAGATTACGATTTACAAAGACCATACGACACCGGAGTTGTCATAGGTCAAGGAAATAAAACCAATGTTTTTATAGCCGATTTGCAAGCCGGATATCTAATCAATCCCGCCACTAACATGAAATTATATGGTAGTTTCATCTACAGAGACTTTTCACCAGCCACCGAAACTACTTTGGCAGTTAAAGAAAGCACTACCTGGTTCTCCATTGGGTTGAGATGTGATATTTTCAATTGGTATTTTGATTATTAATCTTTTTTGTTTCTTATAATCTATGCTTGAAACTTTTGTAAAGAAGTTTTCGGGATTCTTCTGGTAAATGCTTAGTTATGAAGCATTAGTTCCCTTTTTGTCTTTATTCAAACGATTGTTAAACTAATGCTAAAGTTATTTTAGCACCAATTTTTTGTTTAATTTTGAATTAAAATAATTAAACAAAATAATTATTGTTTATTTATCCCATTTCTCTCCTACTAGTTTTTAAGCCAATTTTTGTTGGTGTATTCTTTTTAAACAACAATTACAATTATAACTTTAAAAACTATTTACTATGAAAAACAAAAAACTTAATCTTTTTGCCGGCTTAAAAGCATTAGCTTTAATAGCTTTTATTTCTTTCGGTTTCTCTTCATGTTCTCCTGATGAAAATAATGCAGAGGATACCGCTTCTAAACTCACAGTGAAAGAAACACTAGATGCTTTCAATCGCGCTCCTGCACCGGGAGACACTTCTATTGCTGGTTTAGCTGTAGGAGCAGGGTTTAATGAGTTAGTTTCTGCACTAGTATATGTGGATACTGAATTAGATGCCGGTTTGGTAAACCTTTTTGTTAACGGAACAGATCAATACACTGTCTTTGCTCCGACCGATGAAGCTTTTCAAAATTTGTATGCTGCATTAAATATTGACAGTATTACTGACCTTCCTGCGCCATTAGTTCGTGATGTTTTGTTATACCACGTGGCAGAAGGCAGACGTGCAGCCAATAGTGTTGTTCCAAGAAAAGGGACACGTGAAATAACTACACTTCTGGGCAGTTCTTTTTCGGTAACTCCTAGTGCAGGAATTAATGCCATTGGAAATACCGGAAACATTACCACGCCAAATATTTCTGCTTCAAACGGGATTATTCATGTTATTGATACAGTATTGTTGCCAATAAATTAATCATCAGATATACAATAGATTAGTCTAAAGAGACCAACATATGTTGGTCTCTTTTTTATTTACAATCATTAAGAAAGCTGTTTTGAATTGATATTAATTTTTCTTTTTTGATGGTTTTTCTCAAAAAAATCATTTGAAAGTATGTAAATTTACGTAAGTATTTTACTTATAAAATTTTTTGTCTTTTTGAGAAGAAGTGTATTTCAACGTTTTTTTTTCGCGAGTCATCATGTTAATAAAACTTATTTTTTTTTAACAAAAATCTTCGGCTTTAATTTGTCCTCCAAAATCGATAATATCAATTTCAATAGTGTCGAATTTTGAAAATTGAAAATAGTCCCAAACTATTAATTCAGCTACACGTTTTAATTTATTGTTTAATTTTTTTAAATACTATGAGCAAAATTACATGCCAATGGCAAGGATTTAGAGCTAAATCAATGCTGTTATTTTTTGTTTTTCAATTACTGTTGTTTGCCTCCAACTCTTCAGCGCAAACAGCTGTAATACAGGATCCGCCTTGTACAGGGAATATCATCCCAATTGTAAATGGGCAAACCATTCAATTCAATGGTGTTCTTTACAATTATCCCCAAGTTGGTCAATCTACTTGGCTTTATTCAGTTAAAGGCGCTACTTCCGGAAACGGAATCAGTCACACAGTTTTCTCTTTAGGACTTAATTGTTTGAATATAGTTTCAAATAACGGAAGTTTATCTGCAGGAACTTGGTCTCTAAATAATGGAACTTATTCATTTTCCCAAAGTAACGTTGCTACTCTAGTAAATCCTGATCCAACAACCGGAGCAGTAGGGATTAAATTTGATGAAGCCATAGATAATAACGTTGTCAAAAAATACTATTTTGTAGTAAATGGAAACTATTCTCCTCAATTAAATCCTTTTACTTCCAAGTATGGATCAAGATATACCACAGTCAATGTATGTGGTCCTTCTTGTACCCAGAATTTGGGTAGTATAGGAAATTTTGTTTGGAATGACACCAATGCCAATGGTATTCAAGATTCGGGTGAAACTGGAATAGCCGGCGTTACAGTCCAACTTTTGAACAGCTCAAATGTAGTTATTGCAACTACAACTACTAACGCTAATGGGAGTTATCTGTTTTCTGGTTTAATCGCCGGAACATACACGGTTACTTTTTCAGCACCAAATTGTTATTTAAGTTCTCCTGCTTCTACACCAATTTCAAATGCAAACAACAGTGATGCAGTTGGTGGAGTGGTTTCTAATATTATTTTGGCCACAGGTCAAAATATAACATATGTTGACGCTGGGTTTTATCTGCCTTCACCGCCAACTGTATTATGTTACCAAACGGCTACTTGGAATCCAATTTCATGTCAGTACGATGTAACAGGAGTTCAACCGGAAGCACCAGAGGTATTGTGTTACCAAACCGCTACTTGGAACCCAATTTCATGTGAATATGATGTAACCGGCACGCAACCAGAAGCACCAGAGGTATTGTGTTACCAAACCGCTACATGGAACCCAGTTACTTGTGAGTATGATGTAA
>NZ_CAMLRU010000016.1 GCF_946482535.1 uncultured Flavobacterium sp. | reverse complement strand
ATCCAATTAAAGTACTTTGAAAATCGGCATACGTCAAATAACCGGCATAATCATTTTGCGGCGTAAACATTTGGTTGATAGTTGATTCATGACACCACATGCATTTAGCGGGTTTTCCGGCGTTAGAGTGTAAAGCATCAGCGTTGTTTTTTCGGTTGCCGTTAACATCAAAAATTCCGAAGCGCAATTGGCCATTAGGCAATAATTCGATAGTTTCATATTCATAAATTTCGCCCGAAATCGGATCCACTTCTTCGGATAAAAAAACCTGATTGAAGCCATTTTGTTCCGAAAACCGAATGATGCGATGTTCCAAGGAAACGCTTGAATTATTGACATAGCCTTTTTGGGGCAGCAAAGTATATTGATTCAAAATTTCATCCAGAGTGTTTGGTGTACCAATGATTTCATAATAATGCTCGGAAGCACCAATAAGTAAAGTGACAAAGCGACCCAAATCGACTGCATTATTGTTTTGGTATTCGGGTGTGATTTTAATTTTCTCTACCAATTTTAAAAGATTTTGTTGTGCGTTTATATTGAAGCCCAACTTTTTGATGTCAATAGTTATGGTAGAAGCTGTGATCGTAAAACCGGCATCTGAGCTGGGTAAAGTGGCACCCATATACGACAAAGCCCATTTTAAGCCAATCAATGATTTGTCGATAGTATCGTCGGGATAAGCTTTATTCCATTTCAGATTAATAGCCGTTTCTCCGCCAACCAAATCGGAATAAGAATCTCTTTCGCAAGACAACAGCCAAAATACCAGTAACAGTGAAACCAACTTTTTCATAGGTTATCGGTTTAGTTTCATTAATCCCGTTGCCAAAATCGATTTGGTTTTCAATTTCAACGCTTTCCAACTCGCTTTAGAAGTGGCTCTGTGAAATTCGACTTCATTCACCACTTTACGCACGGCATATTGGTAGTATTTTCGGGAATAGGTTCGCTCAAAATCAATCTCTCTGTCGGTCGAAGTTTCCCAATCGGGTTGTGCTGTGATTTTGTGTTCGATTTCGTGGTACAAACTCGTTCCTTTGATAGGATAAGCGATGGTTATGGTGTATAAAGTCGGATTCGCTTCTTTTAAATATTGAATGGTTTCTTCGATGTCTTTCTCCGTTTCGCCCGGATAACCCAACATGATGAAAGTTCCGGTTTCAATGCCCATCGCATTCGTATCCTGAATCACTTTTTTGACTTGATTGACATCCACTCTTCTGTCCATCGCATCAATAATGGTTTGCGAACCGCTTTCGGCACCAATCCAAATTCGGAAACAACCCACATCTTTCAGCAACTGCAAAATCTCGTCATTCAATCGTTCCGCACGCGTAATACATTCAAAGGGAATGACAGCGTCCTGTTTTAGTACTTCTTCTTTATAAGCAATCAACCATTTGTGGCTCACAGTGAAAACATCATCTACAAACCAAAGCGCATCGGGTTGGTATTTTTCTTTGAGCATTTTCATTTCTGCCGCGACTTGATTCGCCGGTCGGCGCCGATAACTTTGTCCGTAAACTGCCGTGCTGCACCATTTGCAGGTATAAGGACAACCGCGCTGTGTGGAAATCGTCATCGAACTTTTCCCGTGATTGTTTTTCCAAGTGTCTAAATAGTGTTGCATATTGATGGCTTCGCGATTCGGCAATGGCAATTCGTCCAACTCTTTGAATTTGGTTCTTGAAGGCGTTTGAATGATTTGATGGTTTTCGATAAAGGCGATGCCGTTTACTTGGTGAAAATCACCTTGATTCATGATGGCATTGTACAATTCAAAAGTCGTTTCTTCGCCTTCGCCTATGACCAGAAAATCAGCACCGGCTTTGAGATAATTGGCTATGTTATAAGTCACATCCGGACCGCCGAGCACAATTTTAGGAAAGCCAAAGGTTTCGGTTTTGAGAATTTTTATCAGTTTAATGACTTCAATTTTGGTCATCAAATTGGTATAGATACAAACGATTTTGGGTTGTTTGGCTAAAATAAAATCGAGTTGTTCTTTTTGAGAGGAAAAGGTAGTGTCAAAAACAGTATTGTCAATATTTTTGCTTTTCAAATAGGCCGAAACATAAAGCAACCCTAATGGCGGATAGGGTTTCATGATCTTTTGTTCCTTAGGATCATCCGATAAATAATACGCATGGGTGAATAAAATACTCATCGTTTTTGCAAAATTATGAGGTAATGATCGGCGTATTTTGAAAGCGAAGAGCCATTTTTAATGCCTTGTTCCCATCGGTTTAAAAGCTTTAAAATTCCTTTTTTGTTTTTAAAAAATGGTTCCAAATAAGACGGCGGCACAAAAAATCCTATCGGTTTTACGGCAATGGTTTCAAAATTAGCGTTGGCTAAATTTACGATATCTTTCGGGTTGTAGTAGTAAGTGGTGATATTTTCTCCGTCGACGTTAGCGATAACACCGGCTTTTTTTCGCCTTGACATTTTTGAAAATTGGGCTTTCGCCAAAAAATAAAATCGTTCCCAAAGCGTGTTTTTCGGCATAATGACTAAAGCTAATTTTCCTTTTTCGGCAAGTATCGAATTGACAGTAGAAAAGAAATTTTCCAGTTCCGGTTCCGACAAACAATTCAATCCGCCAAAGTTGGAAAATAACAAATCGAATGTTGAGCCTTCAAAATTTGAAGCAATCGAATTGATATCAGCTATTTTAAAGTTGAGGTTTTCAAAATAGCCTTTACTTTTCGCCACTTCAATCATTTTCGGCGAAATATCGGTGGCGGTAATGTTGAAATTTTGATTGGCAAACCAAATGGCATCTTCGCCGGTGCCGCAATTGATTTCGAGGATATTTTTAACCGATGTTAAATGTTTTGAAAGTTCGGCATAAACCAAAGCGCGTTGCATTTTGCCAATTTCAGTATTGGTAAAAGTATCATCATAATGGATGGCGGCTTGGTCAAAACTAGCGTTCATGTTGTTGTAGTTTTTTTAGCGAAAGCGAATCCAAAAACGCACTCGGAATATAATAACCCAATTTGGCAATCGATTTTAAACGAGAAACAGAAATTGCGGAAGGTTTAGAAATAGCCAACTTTAAATTTTGAAAACCTTGTGCTTTTCTGAATTCCTTGTGCACAAAACGCTGTAGTTTTCGGTAATAATTCGATTGATAAGTGCCATGAAACATCATCTCAAAATCGTCCGAATCGGTCCAATTGGCTTTGAGTTGTAAATCGTCTTTGACTTTCTCATAGAACTTCGTTCCCGGCAAAGGATAAGAAACCGAAATCCCAATATTATCCGGCATGAGTTCTTTGACCATAGCGATGGTTTTTTGAATGTCTTCTTGGTTTTCGCCCAAATAACCAAATTGCAAAAAGAAAGCGACACGAATTTTTTTGTCTTTTAAAATTTTGGTGGCTTGGTATATTTGCTCCACGGTTGTGCCTTTGTCCATGGCATCGAGGATTTTTTGCGAAGCGCTTTCGGCACCAACCCAAACTTCCTCCAAACCCGATTCGGCCAAGCAATCAATCGTATCTTCTTTTAATAACAAATCCACGCGACTCTGAATATAGTAGCTGATTTTGAGTTTTTGTTTCTTTAGTTCCGAATTGAATTCCTGAACCCAATTCGGTTTCAGCCCAAAAATATCATCACACATCCAAAAGCGTGTCACACCGAAATTATCCTTTAAAAACTGAATTTCATTGACAATATAGTCCGGAGAATGAGCATTGTAGCGATTGCCGTAAATGGGTTTTGCACACCAATTGCATTTATAAGGACAGCCGCGCGTAGTGGCAATGTTTAAAGTGAATTCTTGTCCGCTTTGCTTCCAAATGTTGCGATAACTTTCGATATCAACTAAATCCCAAGCCGGCAAAGGTAATTCGTCTAAATGTTGAAGTACTTCGCGTTTGGGATTGACCTGATTTTGTCCGTTTTGCTTGAAAACGATTCCTTTGATGGTATCGATAGCCGTTTGATTGTCGAGCGCATTGACCAATTCCAATAGCGACATTTCGCCTTCGCCTTGCAAAATAAAATCGGCACCCATTTTCAGATAATCGGCATAATGATCCGTCGAATCCGAACTGCAAACAATCACCGTACAATGATAAATTTTCCCCAAACGAATCATCTCAAAACAAGCTTCGCGCATGTTGGTCAGACACATTTTGGTCAGGTAATTAAAGCCATCGTCATAAATCACCAAATAATTGGGTTTAGTCGATTTTAAAATCGGTTCGATGGTATACGGACTGTCTAACAAATTGGTATCAAAAAGCGCTACTTCATAACCGTTTTTTCGCAGCAAAGAAGCCGCATAAAGCGTTCCCAAAGGCGGAAAAGGCGTTTTGTTTTTCCACTGCTTCGGGTCGAGTTGGTAATAATACGAATGCGAAAACAGGATGTTAGACATTTTCTTTGGCTAAATTGATGTTGAAATTATGGCTAACTTCTTCAATTCGGTTATTCAAATCCAAAATCACTTTCTTTTGGAAATGTGACGGATGGTGTTTGGAGATATTTTTGGTTGATTTCAGCGCTATCTTAAAATCTTCTTCGCTCATCATGCGGAATTTGGTTCTCCATTTTTTCAGCGTGATCATTTTAAAACTGTTGTCAACAAGGTTTCCGATTGGATTGCCAAAAGCAAACTCAACACAACGGGTTACCAACGGTTTTTTGAAATTGGGAACCGCTGCCAAATTGGGTGAGAATTTGTTAAAATAGTCGTTTACCCATTGGTTTTCCCGGTAAAAATCTTCGAAGACTTTTTTGCCCTGCATCGGAATGAGGGTTTTCATTTCGGTAGCGGTGAAACGGTTTTTTTCTTCAATTTCCAGCTGATTGGTTCCGATAAAATAATTGATGCAGAAAAATTTTCGCGAGTTCAGCAAAAAGATTTTTTTGTACAACATCAGAAAGGTTCGGCAAAGCCAAAGTTTATTCGATTCGGTAATGACGAAGAAGTCAATGTCACTTTCATTGTCGTAATAACCTTTAGACAACGAACCCGAAACGCCAATTGCTTTTACAAATGGAAATTTGGCAATAAACTTGGCTTTCTTTTGCGCCACTTTAAGTGCTCTGCCGGCATACATATTGCCACGCAGTCTTTTGATAACCGAATCCAAATCGCTGCCATAAACATAAAAGTCATCGACTTTGAGGAGTATTTTTTCGGCCATCAAGTGTTGCAATTCTTTTTCGGTATCGGCTATCGATTCATAGTTGGTATAACTATGGATTTCATCAATCCGAAGCGGATATCTGAAGATAGAAAAATAGAGGATGGTTTTTAGTGTTTCCAAAATTCATAGCATTTTTTGGTTGCTTAAAAGTAATCATTTTTTTGGAGCCCGATGCCGAAATTTTGGGATGTTTACCAATTGTCAACCCTATTTTTAATGTGCTTCGAGCCAATTTTTACCGGTGCCTAATTCTACTTCCAGCGGAACGGCTAGCTTGAAGGCGTTTTCCATTTCGTGTTTGATCATCGGTTTGATTTTTTCTAATTCTGAGTTGTGCACATCAAAAACAAGCTCATCGTGTACTTGCAACAGCATTTTCGATTGCCATTTTTCGGCCGTAAGCTTTTTATGAATGTTAATCATGGCAATTTTGATGATGTCGGCAGCACTTCCCTGAATGGGAGCATTTACCGCATTTCGTTCCGCGGCTCCTCGAACTACAGCATTAGCCGAATTGATATCTTTTAAATAACGACGTCTTCCCAAAACGGTTTGCACATAACCATTGTGTCTGGCAAAATCTACTTGCTCTGACATGTACGATTTTAATTTCGGATAGGTTTTATAGTAAGCGTCAATTAAGGCTGCGCTTTCACTGCGAGACAAAGAAGTTTGGTTGCTCAACCCAAAAGCAGAAACCCCATATATGATTCCGAAGTTGACGGTTTTGGCATTGCTTCGTTGTTCTTTGGTTACTTCTTCTAAAGGTACATCGAATACTTTGGCAGCCGTACTTCGGTGAATGTCTTCGTTATTTTGAAAGGCTTTAATCATATTTTCTTCGCCTGATAAAGCCGCAATAATTCTCAGTTCTATCTGAGAGTAATCGGCAGAAAGTAAGGTGTAATTTTCATCACGAGCGATAAAAGCTTTTCGAATTAATCTACCTCTTTCGGTTCGAATCGGAATATTTTGCAAGTTTGGATTATTAGAACTCAATCGACCGGTTGCGGCCACAGTTTGCATGTAATCGGTGTGAACGCGTTGCGTTTTGGCATCGACTTGATTCGGCAAGGCATCGATATAAGTGCTTTGCAATTTTACCATTTGGCGCCAGTCTAAAATATCTCTTACGATTTGGTGTTCATTGGCTAAATAACTCAACACTTCTTCACCGGTAGCATATTGACCGGTTTTGGTTTTCTTTTGTTTGGCACCACCGATTTTCATTTTGTCAAAAAGCACTTCTCCGAGTTGTTTTGGTGAAGCCAAATTGAATTTTTCTCCGGCCGTTTCGTAAATTTTTTGCTCGAATTCATTGATTTCTTTTTGCATATCTACTGACATGCTTTTTAGGAAATCTACATTCAATCGAATGCCTTCGGCTTCCATATCGGCAAGGACTTGTACCAATGGAATTTCGATTTCGTCAAAGAGTTTTTTGGTGCCGACTTTTTCCAAAATAGGTTGGAAATGTTCTTTGAGTTGTAAAGTAACATCGGCATCTTCGGTGGCGTATTCTTTGATGTCTTCCAAAGGAACATCGCGCATCGACAATTGGCCTTTTCCTTTTTTGCCGATTAAAGTTTCTATGGATTTTGGAGAATATTTTAAATAGGTTTCACTCAACACGTCCATGTTGTGACGCATGTCAGGATTGATGAGGTAATGCGCAATCATGGTGTCAAATAATTTGCCTTTGACAGTAATTCCGTAATTGGCCAAAACCTTTAAATCGTACTTCATGTTTTGCCCGATTTTTTCAATGCTTTTGTTTTCAAAAAACGGTCGGAATTTCTCCAATAAAGCTTGAGTTTCCTCTCGGTTTTCGGGACAAGGCACATAAAATCCTTTGCCTTTCTCAAACGAAAATGACAAACCGACCAATTCCGCATTCAGCGCGTCAATTCCGGTGGTTTCGGTGTCAAAACAAACCGAATTTTGGTTCATTAAACTTTGCAGTAACAACTTTACCGGTAAATCACCTTGAGAGATTTGGTAATGGTGCGGAGTGTTTTCTAAAGTGGCGTAATAGGAATGTTGTTTAGGTTCGCCGGTTTCTTCATCCGAAAATCCGAACAAATCGAATTGGTCTTCGCTCGATTTTTTAGCTACAGGTTTTTTAGTCGCTTTTTGTTCATTGCCACTGTCATTGCCATTGCCGTTGCTTTCAATTTCGTCGTATTCTTTGCCGGTGCCGAAAAGTTTGTCGAATTGTGCTTTCATTTGACGGAATTCCAATTCTTGGAACAACGCATCAGTTTTTTCCACGTCAGGTTTTGACAATTCGAAATCGGTGGCATCAAAGGTTACCGGACAATCAAGTAGGATTCGTGCCAATTTTTTTGATAGAATTCCGAGTTCTTTATTGTTTTCGATTTTGTCTTTGAGCGCGCCTTTGAGTTTATCGGTGTTTTCCAAAAGGTTTTCCATGGTGCCGAATTCTTTCAATAATTTTTTGGCAGTCACTTCACCAACGCCCGGAAATCCCGGGATATTATCGGCAGAATCGCCCATCATTCCCAGAAAGTCAATCACTTGTTCCGGTCTTTCGATTTCAAATTTTTCCAAGACTTCGGGTACGCCCCAGATTTCGATATCGTTCCCCATTCGGGCCGGTTTGTACATAAAAATATTTTCGGAAACCAACTGGGCAAAATCTTTATCGGGAGTTACCATAAAAACCTGATAGCCTTCTTTTTCGGCTTGTTTGGCTAAGGTTCCAATCAAATCATCGGCTTCATAACCCGCTTTTTCCATAATCGGAATGTGCATCGCTTTTAACAATTCTTGAATATAGGGAACGGCTATTTTAATTGCCTCAGGTGTTTCGTCGCGGTGCGCTTTGTACTCTTGGTACATTTCGTTTCGATAATCACTACCGCCTTTGTCGAAAGCTACGGCTAAATGGTCGGGTTTTTCGCGCTTGATTACATCCATTAGAGAGTTCATAAAACCCATGATGGCTGAAGTGTCCATTCCTTTTGAATTGATGCGAGGATTTTTGATAAAAGCGTAATAACCACGGAAAATTAAGGCATAAGCGTCGAGCAGGAAAAGGCGTTTTTGTTGTGACATTTTCGAATTAATTATAAAATGTAAAGGTAGCGAAACTTTGAATGCTGAAAAAGAGAAATATTTTAGTTAAAAATAGTTAAATCGAGCATAATAATGTGTTGATTCTTCGTTATTTTGCTGAAAATTATCACTATGTTTCGTTGGATTTTCTTTATCCTATTTGTTGCGATTGTTGAAGTTTATGCTTTTCAAGCCTTTAGAACCATCACTAAATCGAAGTGGATTTTGGTGGCTTATCAGGTAATTTCTTTGGCCGCCGTTATTTATATCTTTTACCAATTGTCGCAATTTGACCGCAGGGTTGGGCAAAATACAAAAACCTTACTAACCTTCGGATTGTTATTGTTGTTGTTTATTCCGAAAATGATTCTCACATTTTTCATGTTATTGGAAGATGTGTATCGCATTTTTTCAGGATTAATCACGCATTTTATGGGCGATAATGACAACGGCACTTTTTTACCCGATAGAAGACGATTCGTGAGTCAATTGGCTTTAGTTATAGCCGCTATCCCTTTTACTTCGCTTTTATATGGCATGACCAAAGGCAAATACAATTTCAGGGTAATCAAACAAACGCTTTTTTTTCCTGATTTACCCGATGATTTTGACGGATTTACCATTACCCAAATTTCGGATGTTCACAGCGGCAGTTTTGATGATCCCGAAAAAATAAGATATGCTGTTGATTTGATTAACGAGCAAAAGACCGACATGATGTTGTTTACAGGCGATATTGTCAACACTCATGCTACAGAAATGCATCCGTGGATTGAAACCTTCAATAAAATAGACCCTCATGAGTACGGAAAATTTGCCGTGTTAGGCAATCACGATTACGGAGAATATATCGACTGGCCATCGCAAGCGGCTAAAGAAGAAAATTTTGAAGGGATTAAAAAATTGTATGGTGATATTGGTTTTGATTTGTTGTTGAACCAACACGCCAAAATTAAAAAAGGAGCAAGCGAAATAGCCATTGTGGGCGTTGAAAATTGGGGTAAAAACTTCAAGCAAGCCGGTGATTTGCACAAAGCATCAGAAGGATTGACCGCTGAAGATTTCAAAATTTTAATGAGCCACGATCCGAGTCATTGGGAATATGAAGTGAAAAACCACGACAAGCATTTTCAATTAACCCTTTCGGGTCATACACACGGCTTACAATTTGGGATAGAAATTCCCGGTATTATTCAATGGAGTCCGGTACAATATGTTTATAAACAATGGGCCGGTTTGTATGAAAATGTAGGGCGATATATTTATGTAAATCGCGGTTTAGGTTTTCATGCTTATCCTGGTAGAGTTGGTATTTGGCCTGAGATAACTGTTTTTGAACTAAAAAAAGGCGAAAAAGTAGCATAATTGGTTAAAAATGCTACATTTGTGGTTTAATATTTCTTTTCTTCGGTAAAAGAAGGTAAAATTATTTTGGTTTTATGTCAAAATTTGGAGAACTAATCAATGCTCAAGTGCCTGTGTTAATTGACTTTTACACAGAATGGAACGAATCTTCTGTTTCCATGCATCCGGTTATCAGAGATGTTGCAGCTGCGCTTGGTGACAAGGCAAAAGTGATCAAAATTGATGTTGATAAAAATCAGGAGTTGGCTGATGCTTTGCGTATTAAAGGTCTGCCTACCTTGATGATTTACAAAGACGGTCAAATGGTTTGGAGGCAATCCGGAGAATTGGATGCCAACAGTATCATCGCTTTGGTACAAGATCAATTGTAATCAATCTTTTCACAAACAAATCCTTTTTCTTTTAGGAATTCTAAAGTTTTCGGCAAAGCGTATTCTAGGTTTTTCCAAGCTTTTATGCTGTCGTGAAATACGATAATACTGCCACTTTCTACATTTTTCAGCACATTATTTAAACAATCTTCTTGTGATATGTTTTGGGCAAAATCCATGCTGATAATATCCCACATGATTATTTTGTAATTCAGTTTTCTCAAAGCTTTGGCCTGAGCAGGTTTTATTTTGCCGTAAGGCGGACGGAAGAGTTGGTAGTGTTTGGAGTTTGGAGTTTGGAGTTTGGAGATGGTTTCAGAACACTTTTTGGTGTTTTCGATATAATCTTCTAAAGAAATTTTCCAACCTTTTAGATGGTTGAAAGTATGGTTGCCGATGGCATGTCCGTGCTCGATTACTTTTTGGAAAATGTCCGGATGTTTTTGAATATTGTCGCCTATGCAAAAGAAAGTGGCTTTGGCGTTGTATTTTTTTAATTGTGCCAAGGTCCATTCGGTCACTTCAGGAATCGGTCCGTCGTCAAAAGTGAGGAATACTTTTTTATCACGATTTGGAATCTCCCAAATATATTTCGGAAAAACCGTCTTGATGAACCGATTTGTTTTGATCCATAAACTCATGTTGTAAATGTAGTAAATTTAAATTGTGACAGCGTAACAGAGTGACGGAGTAACAATAGAATGTTATATAAAAAATGTGGAAATGTAAAGATTGAATACCTTCACATTTCCACATTAAATACTTGTTTTAGTTACTCTAACTCTCTTCCGAAACGGGTAAAACGTTTTGCCAAAGCGTTAAAAGCAGGTTTGTTTTTATTGTAAAACTCCAAATCGCCGCGGTCTTTCATGACGGTCAATAAACTTCTGTAACGTTCAATATCGGTGATAATATCCGAAGCGATTCCGTTTTGAATAGAAGGTTGAATGCCGGCGAAATAAGTTAGATTTTGTTGGTATTTTACAATTAGTTTTTCGAGAATTTGTCTTGCTTTGGCTTTTTCTCCGATGGCATAATAACCACCAACTAAAGGTTCAACCATAGTATAATAGCCGTAATACTCCATAGGCATTTTAGTCATGGCCATGTCGAGTACTTTTTTGGCTTTGTCTTTTTGGCCTTCATTGATTAATTGTTCCATCAATCTTGCCATATTGGTTCGGTAAGAAATACTGTTTTTACGAGTTTCCGGATCGTGGTAAATGTCGGTTCTTTCACCATTACCCCAATCCCATTTCATCACTAAATTGTACATTTTATCCGTGTCAATTTGACCCATCTCATATGGGTTTTCTTCGTCAATTGGAGTTTTTATCGGCACTAGTTTATAGACTAAACCATCTAGTTGTAAATAATCTTTCATCCATAAATAATCATCATCGCCAAAACTTCCGCCGGTGAAATAAATTGGGCGTTTCCAATTGTTATTGGCTAATACATCCAACATCATCAAGCGGTTTTTATACATGGCGCTGCCTTTGATGTCTAAGTCGATATAAGGAACAATAGAATCATAGTATTTTGGGTTCACCACTTTGTTCTTGATAATGGTGTTTTTGTCAACCGGTATTCTGATTTTATTGGTTGGATAATAATGAATCGTTTGCCCGTTTTGTAATTCAATTGTAGATCTTGAATCTTTGATAAAATCAATGAATTCTTTAATGTTCGTACGAGCTTCTGTTTTTGGAATGTGGGCAACGTAATCTAAATTATCCCCAACATATTCACTGTGTTTAAACGAAATCGGCAATCCATCGGCGTCATAAGTTTTAAATTTAGCTTGGTCAATATTCCAATCGGTCATGAATAATTGGGTATTGATAATTTTGATATCCGGTCGGACACCTTCAATTTCTTGGGCATACCAAAGCGGGAAAGTATCATTGTCGCCAATGGTAAAAAGAATGGCGTTCTTATCACAAGAGTTGAGGTAATTTTTCGCCATGGCAGTTGCGGTGTATCTGTTAGAACGATCGTGGTCGTCCCAATTTTGACTAGCCATTAGCACCGGAGCAGCCAAAAGACAAGCGCCAATTACAACCGGTCCAACTATCTTTGATTTAATATAATCGGATACGATTTCGTAGATGGCATAGACGCCAAATCCCAGCCAAATAGCAAAAACATAGAAAGAACCAACCAAGGCATAATCTCTTTCTCTTGGTTCAAAAGGTCTTTCGTTTAGGAATATTTTTAAAGCAATACTCGTGAATAAAAATAAGGCTAATAAAACGTAGAAGCTTTTTAAATCCCTTTGAGCGTGGTACATCAATCCGATTAAACCGATGATGAACGGTAGGAAATAATAAACGTTTCTGCCTTTGTTGTTTTTTACATCATCGGGTAAGTTTTCCTGGGTGCCTTTGCCTAAATGTATTTCGTCTACGAATTTTATGCCGCTGATCCAATTGCCGTCGAGGTTGTCGTATCTCCCTTGGATATCGTTTTGTCTTCCGACGAAATTCCACAATAAATACCTCCCGTACATATAACCGAATTGGTATTCAATCATAAAACTGATATTGTCCCAAGTTGACGGTTTTTCAATGACCAAATAATCACTGTATTTTTTCAGGAAGGACACATAATCTTCGTTGTCAATTTGTTTTTGCTGGTAAGCCGTTTTGAACTCATTGATGTTTTTTTGCATCTCCTCCTTTAATTGTCCGACGGCTTGCATTACTTGTTCTTCACTTAAACTGTCTAAGTCTACACCATATTGCGCTAAGTCTTCCTCATAAGGATAATCATGGTTCAAGGTGAATTTAGGCACTCCGGTAAACTGAATGTAATTTTCGATATGGTCAGTGCTCCAGAGGCGCGGCAGTATGGCTTTGTGGTTATCGTCTGTGTTTTGTTCGGCGTTTTTATAATTGTTTACAATCACATATTTTCCGGTTTTATAATCCCTTTCGTAGTTGGGTGCTTTGTCTAAATAAGGTTGGTCTTCATCTAAACCGGCAAAAGTATCCGTGTATTGCGGTCCGTAAAACAACGGATTAACCCCATATTGTTCTCTGTTGTAGTAAGCTAAAACTTCAGCAGCATCTGAAGGCTTGTTTTCATTGATAACCACATTGGCATTGGCACGAATCGGCAACATCATCCAAGTAGAAAAACCAATTAAGACAAAAAGAATGCATAACAAAGCGGTATTGTAAAAAGGATGGCCTTTTTCGCGGGTGTATTTTAATCCGAAATAGAAGAAAACCACAATCAGCAATGTGGCAAAAATGGTTCCCGAGTTGAACGGTAAACCAATACTATTCACCATAAAAATTTCCATTTTCCCAAAGAACGCCAAGGTGTAAGGCAACAGTAATTTGAAAATAAACAATAATATGGCGACTATGATGATGTTGGCAATGATAAAATTTTTAAGGGTAACTTTTTTCCAATTTTTAAAGTAGTATAAAAATCCGATAGCCGGAATAGTTAACAAGGCCATAAAGTGAACTCCGAAAGAGAGCCCGACTATTAATGAAATTAGCAGTAGCCATCGATTTCCTCTTGGTGTGTGCATGTCTTGTTCCCATCTCAAACCCAGCCAAAACAAAAGAGCAATTAACAGGGATGCCATAGCATATACTTCGGCTTCTACCGCACTTGACCAAAAACTGTCTGAGAAAGTAAAGGCTAAAGATCCTACTAATGAACTTCCTAAAATAACAATGGATTTGTTTCGGTCTATTTCTGTGTAAGAAGAAATGATTTTCCTTAATAAGATAGAAGATGACCAAAACATAAACAATACGGTAAACGCACTCGAAAATACCGACATCATATTAACCATCAAAGCAATGGTTTCTTTACTGGTGGCAAACATGGCAAAGAAAGCGCCGAGGATTTGGTAAAGCGGTGCTCCGGGCGGATGGCCAACTTCTAATTTGGCCGCTGTAGAAATGTATTCTCCACAGTCCCAAAAACTCATCGTAGGTTCAACGGTTAGTGAATATGTTATTAAAGCAATAGTAAATGTTGTCCATCCTAAAATGGTATTCCACTTGTTGAAGTTAAAATTCATCATATAAGTATGAAATGAAGAGGGTTTATTTTTATGGTTACAAAGAAACTATTTTTTTCAACGCAATTAATCGCTGATTAACAAAATTTTCTCAAACGGATAACGAATTAATTACAAGTTTATTATGGTTTGGCACATCTCATTTAGAAGATAATAAATTATTTTTTTCGTGTAATTGTTTGTGTAAAATAAAATTTGTTCTAAATTTGCACTCGCAATAAGCAAAATTGGTCTATGGTGTAATGGTAACACTACGGTTTTTGGTGCCGTCTTTCTAGGTTCGAGTCCTAGTAGACCAACAAAAAAAGCCTCTCAGAAATGAGAGGCTTTTTTGTTTTTATGGTTTGGCTTTAGATTTTAAAAGTAACCACCGGTCTAAGCGCGTGATTTACTAAATCTTCACTAATACTTCCGTTAAAGAAGTGGGCAAGACCTTTTCGGCCGTGAGTGCTCATTCCGATTAAATCCGCATTGATGTTATTGGCAAAATTCAAAACGCCGCTTTCAACATTAACGTCATTGTATATATGGGTTGAAAACTTATTGATGGTGAAATTAGAAATAAAATCATTCATTATTTCTTGGGCTACGTGAGTAGGTTTGAAGCTGCTCGGGGTATTGATCATAACCAAATGTAATTCGGCATCAAATTTATTGGCAAACTCTACTACTTTGGCAAAAGGTTTTTTGATTTCATCGGCAAAGTCAGAAGCGAAAACAAATTTATTAACTTCAAAATTGCCGGCTTCTTTCTTGATGATTAAGACCGGAATATCAGAATTTCTTACCACTTTTTCAGCATTAGAGCCGATAAACATTTCTTTAAAACCATTGGCACCATGAGAACCCATTACAATCAAATCGACATCGTTCTTTTTACTGATGTTCATGATACCGTCGAAGGCCAATTCAAACTGAATAATCTCTGAAACTTTTAAACCTTCCAAACTCGGGTCGTCCATTAACTCTTCTAATCTGTTGATGGCAGCATTTTTAAAAAGCATAATTTCCGGTAAATCATGACCACTTCCAACAGCGTCGCTAGCCTGATGCGGCAACTCTAACATGTGAAGTAAAAAGATTTCTCCGTTATTTTTTTTGGCAATTTGAGCCGCAACTTTCAATGCGTATCCGGCGTGTTCTGAAAAGTCTGTCGGGACTAAGATTTTTTTCATAATGTAAAAAAGTAAATTTTGGATAGGATATTTTAACCCAATAAAGGTATTATTTTTTTTTGATTTGGCAATGGATTTTTGATTTATAAAAAAATAACTATATTTGCAGCGTTATTTACCATTTAAAATTAAATAATGAGGGAAGCACTGCTTCCCTCTTTTTATACAAATATGACATTTAAAGAAAAAGTGGCGAATTTATTGGAAGAAGGATTGGTTAATAACCCATCGTTATTTCTTGTAGATTTGAGTATTTCAGACAGTTACAAAATTACCGTAACTTTGGATGGCGATAATGGTGTAACTTTGCAGGACTGTATTGATGTTAGTCGTGTGATTGAAAATAATCTCGATCGAGAAGAACAAGATTTTTCACTTGAAGTAGCTTCTGCAGGGGTTTCAACGCCGTTAAAGTTAGTAAGACAATACAAAAAAAATATCGGTAGAACTTTAAAAGTAAAAACGGCTACCGAAACCATAGAGGCAAAATTAGAAGCAGCTTCAGAAGAAAGTATCACGCTTTCGTGGACTGCCAGAGAACCAAAAAAAATAGGAAAAGGAAAAGAAACAGTGGAACACCGTCGAGAAATTCCTTATTCAGAAATAAAAGAAGCAATTGTTATAATAATATTTAATTAAAATTAGGCATGGAAAATATTGCATTAATCGAATCATTTTCAGAGTTTAAAGACGATAAACTTATTGATCGAGTAACGCTTATGGCGATTTTGGAAGATGTATTTAGAAACGCATTAAAAAAGAAATACGGTTCTGATGATAATTTTGACATCATTATCAATCCTGATAAAGGTGATATGGAGATTTGGAGAAATCGCGTGGTGGTAGCTGACGGTGAAGTAGAAGATGAAAATCAAGAAATTGAATTGTCTGAAGCCCGAAAAATTGAGCCCGATTTTGAAGTAGGTGAAGATGTTTCCGAAGAAGTAAAATTAATCGACTTAGGGAGAAGAGCGATTTTGGCTTTGCGTCAAAATTTGATTTCTAAAATCCACGAACATGACAATACCAATCTTTACAAACAATTTAAAGATCTAATCGGTGAAATTTATACGGCTGAAGTGCACCATGTTCGCCCAAGAGTTGTAATTTTGGTCGATGATGAAGGAAACGAAATTGTGTTGCCGAAAGAAAAACAAATTCCGTCTGACTTCTTCCGCAAAGGAGATAATGTTCGCGGCATCATTGAAAGTGTTGAATTAAAAGGAAATAAACCACAAATCATCATGTCGAGAACGGCAGATAAATTTTTGGAAAAATTATTCGAACAAGAAATTCCGGAAGTTTTCGATGGTTTGATCATGATTAAAAAAGTAGTAAGAATACCGGGTGAAAAAGCCAAAGTAGCCGTAGATTCTTATGACGACAGAATTGATCCTGTTGGAGCTTGTGTGGGAATGAAAGGTTCTCGTATTCATGGCATCGTTCGTGAGTTAGGTAACGAAAACATCGACGTAATCAATTACACCAGCAACCTGCAGTTGTATATCACTAGAGCGTTAAGCCCAGCTAAAGTATCTTCTGTTAAAATTGACGAAGAGAAAAAAAGAGCAGAAGTGTTCTTGAAATTAGAAGAAGTTTCTAAGGCGATAGGACGTGGCGGACACAACATCAAATTGGCCGGGTTATTAACCGGTTATGAATTAGACGTAATCAGAGAAGGAAGCGCTATCGAAGAAGATGACGTAGAATTAACAGAATTCTCAGATGAAATCGACGGATGGGTAATCGATGAGTTTGCTAAAATAGGATTAGATACCGCCAGAAGTATTCTAAACCAAGACGTAGCCGATTTAGTGAGAAGAACCGATTTAGAAGAAGAAACCATTCTAGAAGTAATAAAAATATTGAAAGAAGAGTTCGAGGACTAATTCTTTCGCCAAAATAGATAACATTAAAAAGATTTTATGTCTGAAGGAAATATTAGAATTAATAAAGTTTTAAGGGAATTAAATATTTCTTTGGAAAGAGCTGTGGATTATCTTAAGGATAAGGGCATTGCAATTGAAGCAAGTCCCAACACAAAAATTTCCGATGATGTATACAATATTCTTTGTGGTCAATTTGCCGGAGACAAAGGAAACAAAGAAGCTTCTAAAGGCGTAAGCGAAGAAATCAGAAAAGAGAAAGAAGCACTCCGTCTCGAAAGGGAAAAGGAAATTGAGGACAAGCGCAAAGCAGATGAAGAACGTCAGCGTTTAGAGTTAATTAAAGCAAAAGCGGTAGTTACCGGTCCCAAACAAGTTGGTAAAATCGACTTGGAGCCTAAAGCACCGCAAACACCTGCTCCGACTGAATCTCCAAAAATAGCTGTAGCGCCTCAAGAAAATGTTATCAAAGCTAAAGAAGTTGTTCCGCCAACGGAGGAAGTTAAAGAAGCGGCTCCAAAAAAAGAAATTTCTTCAGAGGCACCGGTAGATGAAACCATCACCACACAATACCAAAAATTATCAGGGGCTACTTTAACAGGTCAAGTAATTGATTTATCACAATTCAATAAGCCTAAAAAGAAGAAAGAAGAGTTCAAAAAAGACAACAACAAACCGGCAACTCCGGGAGCGGGTCAAAATGCAGCTCAAGGTGCCGGCAACAATGCCAATAAAAATAAAAGAAAAAGAATAGCCCCAAAACCTGGCGATAAACCGGCCATCACCGGTGGCGGTAATGCTCAGGGCGGCGGAAACAAGTTTGGCAACAAACCGGGAGGATTCCAAAAAGGAGCTCGTCCGGCAATTGTTCAAAAAGTAGAGCCAACAGAAGAAGAGGTTAAAAACCAAATCAAAGAAACCTTAGAACGTCTTCAAGGAAAAGGAAATAAATCAAAAGCAGCTAAATACAGAAGAGACAAGCGTGATTCTCACCGTCAAAGAAATGAAGATGAGATGCAGGCTATCGAAGAAGGAAGCAAAATCCTTAAAGTAACCGAGTTTGTTACTGTGGGTGAAATTGCTACGATGATGGATGTGCCAATCACAAAAGTAATTGGAACTTGTATGTCTTTGGGAATCATGGTAACCATGAACCAACGTTTAGATGCAGAAACACTTTCTATCGTAGCCGATGAATTTGGTTATGAGGTAGAATTTGTAACAACCGACATTGAGGAAAATCTGGAAGTTGTAGAAGACAGAGAAGAAGATTTAGTGCACAGAGCACCAATCGTAACCGTAATGGGTCACGTAGACCATGGTAAAACATCCTTGTTGGATTATATTCGTAAAACGAATGTAATCGCAGGAGAATCCGGAGGTATTACGCAGCACATTGGCGCTTACGGAGTAGAATTAGACAATGGTCAAAAAATTGCCTTCTTAGATACGCCGGGTCACGAAGCGTTTACCGCGATGCGTGCTCGTGGAGCTCAAGTAACCGATATCGCTATCATTGTGATTGCAGCGGATGATGACATCATGCCACAAACCAAAGAAGCCATCAGTCACGCTCAAGCAGCGGGAGTTCCTATGATATTTGCTATTAATAAGGTAGATAAACCGGCAGCTAATCCTGAAAAGATTAAAGAACAATTGGCCGGAATGAATTTATTGGTGGAAGATTGGGGTGGAAAATACCAATCCCAAGACATCTCAGCCAAAGCCGGAACCGGTGTGAAAGAATTATTGGAAAAAGTATTGTTAGAAGCTGAAATCTTAGAGTTAAAAGCCAATCCTAATAAACCGGCACTCGGAACTGTAGTAGAAGCTTTCTTAGATAAAGGTAGAGGCTATGTGTCAACCGTTTTGGTACAAGCCGGAACTTTGCGTGTAGGAGATTACGTTTTGGCCGGGAAAAACCACGGTAAGGTAAAAGCCATGCACGATGAAAGAGGTCACAATATTTTAGTGGCCGGACCATCAACGCCAATATCAATCTTAGGATTGGATGGTGCGCCAACAGCGGGTGATAAATTCAACGTATTTGAAGACGAAAGAGAAGCCAAACAAATCGCGGCTAAACGTACACAGTTGTTGCGTGAGCAATCGGTTCGTACTCAAAAACACATTACGTTGGCAGAAATCGGTCGTCGTATCGCTTTAGGTCAGTTTAAAGAATTGAACATAATCTTAAAAGGAGACGTTGACGGTTCGGTTGAAGCGTTATCAGATTCCTTCTCTAAATTATCAACAGAAGAAATTCAAATCAGAATTATCCATAAAGGAGTTGGTGCAATTACCGAATCCGACGTATTGTTAGCTTCTGCTTCCGATGCGATTATTATCGGATTTAATGTTCGTCCTTCCGGAAATGCTAAGCAATTGGCAGACAAAGAAGAAATTGATATCCGAAACTATTCTATCATTTACGACGCTATCGATGACTTGAAAGATGCGATGGAAGGTATGTTGTCACCGGAAATGAAAGAAGAAATTACCGGTACGGCTGAAATTCGTGAGATTTTCAAAGTGTCTAAAGTAGGTACTATTGCAGGTTGTATGGTGACCGATGGTAAAATCTTCAGAAACTCTAAAATACGCTTGATTCGCGAAGGAGTTGTAATTTACACCGGTGAGCTAGCTACATTAAAACGTTTCAAAGACGACGTAAAAGAAGTAGCCAAAGGATACGATTGCGGTATGCAGATTAAGAACTACAATGACATTCACGAGTATGATGTAATCGAAGCATTCCAAGAAGTGGAAGTGAAGAAAAAATTGAAATAATATTCCATAAAAAAAGTCCCGATTAATCGGGACTTTTTTTATTTATTAGGTTTGATCAAAAAGGCATTCGGATACTTTTTCTTTAACTCGTTGAGGTTTTTTTCGGCTTCAATTCGGGTCTTAAAATTACCTACCCAAACTTTATAAGCAGGTGTACTGAAAACAATTGTAGCATCTAAATTTTTATTTTCCTTTTTGAAATCAATTAAGGTTTTTTTGGAGTTCTCACTGTCGCCGTTAAAGATTTGAATTTTGTACCGATCATTTATGGTGATAGAACTGTTTATCTTTCTTTTTTCATTTAGTAATTGTTCAAACTTCGGATCCTGGTTAACCGCCACTTTTCCTTCCTGACTAAAGCTTTTTTGTGATAAAAATAAAACTCCTAAGGCAGTAAAAACAAGCTTTGTTTTGTGGAAATATTTCATAATGATTTGATTTTTATACAAATGTAAAACTTAATAAATTAAACAAAAGACAATTTGTTATTTAGAATTAATATAAATTGATATTTAAGATATATTTAAGGTTTTGAGAATAGTTCATAAGTCGTATTTTTGTGCAAGTTTTTAATAAAGCGTCGATTTTTAACTGAAACAGGTTCAGAAAAAATCATGCCAACATTAGTCGATAATCATTATATTATATGAAAAAAATGGGTAACCATAATTCGATTTCAAGGAAAATAGTCTTCAGTTTAGCTTTGATGCTAACATTCTCCTTCACTTCATTTTCACAAGCAACACCGCCGGCCACAGACGCAGCAGCAACAGCTCCTGCAACTGATGTACCTGCGGCAGCCACTGCAGGAGGTGATCCGGTAGCCGGAAAAGCTTTGTTCAACGCCAATTGTGCAGCATGTCACGCTCTTGATAAAAAGATGACCGGTCCGGCATTGAGAGGTGTTTCTGCCAAGTATGATATGGCTTGGATTTACAAATGGGTAAACAACAGCTCTGCTTTAATTAAGTCAGGTGATGCAAAAGCGGTTAAGATTTTTGAAGAATACAATAAGTCAGTTATGACTGCGTTTCCTCAATTGTCAACAGCTGATATCGATAATATCATTGCATACACCAATGAGAAAAAGGCTGAGGTAGCGCCGGTTCCTGGAGGGACTGCTGGTGTTCCCGGAACAACTGCTGAAGCAAGTGGTCTTTCAAATGATGTAATTCTTGGGGCTTTAGCTTTAGTGATGTTTATGTTGGTAATCATGTTGTTCTTTGTGAACAATGTATTGACCAAAGTAGCCAAGGCTAACGGAATTGAAGTAGCACAAAAAGAAGCGTCATTGCCAATCTGGAAAGCTTTTGCTAAAAACCAATTCTTGGTTTTAGTAGCTTCAATATTCTTATTATTGTCAAGTGGTTATTTTGTATATGGCTGGATGATGCAAGTAGGTGTTGATCAAGATTACGCACCAATTCAACCGATTCACTATTCACACAGAATTCACGCCGGAAGCAACGGTATTGATTGTAAATACTGTCACTCTGCTGCCAGAGTAAGTAAAAATGCCGGTATTCCTTCGTTGAATGTTTGTATGAACTGTCACAAAAACATCTCTGAAGTAGCTGATACTACTGCTACTCCTGAACACTCAAAAGCATTCTATGATGGAGAAATTCAAAAATTATACGACGCTGTAGGTTGGGATAAATCAACTCAAAAATACACCGGAAAAACCAAACCGGTTAAATGGGTTCGTATCCATAACTTGCCTGACTTTGCTTATTTCAATCACTCACAACACGTAACGGTTGCAGGTATTGAATGTCAAAAATGTCACGGTCCGGTGCAGGAGTATGAAATCCAAAAACAATTTGCACCATTAACTATGGGCTGGTGTATCAAGTGTCACCGTGAAACTGATGTTAAAATGGAAGGCAACGCTTACTACACTAAAATTCACGAAGAACTTTCTAAAAAATACGGCGTAGAAAAATTGACTGCGGCACAAATGGGAGGTTTAGAATGTGGTAAGTGCCACTATTAATCAAATTATTAAGAAGCTAATATTTATATACGATGTCATCGAACAAAAAATACTGGAAAAGTGTTGAGGAGCTAAACGAAAATAGTTCTATTGTTGAGACGCTTAGAAATAATGAATTTGTGGAGCCAATTCCAACAGATGAATTTTTATCAGACAAAGATTCATTATCTTCTTCTTCAACAACTCGTCGTGATTTCTTGAAATACGTTGGATTTAGTACAGCAGCTGCTACATTAGCTGCTTGTGAAGGTCCGGTACATAAATCTATACCTTACGTTTTACAACCGGAGCAAATTATACCGGGTGTTGCAGATTATTTTGCAACCACTATGTTTGACGGGTTTGATTTTGCTAATGTATTGGTAAAATCAAGAGAAGGTCGTCCAATCAAAATTGAAAACAACACTATAGCCGGTGCTAAGTTTACTGCCAATGCCAGAGTTCACGCTTCGGTGTTGTCATTGTATGACAGTATGCGTCTTAAAGTAACCAAAGTGGGTCAAAAAGACGCTTCTTGGAAAGAAGCTGATGCCAAAATAAAAGCCAGTTTAGCAGATGCTAAAGCCAAAGGCGGTCAAGTGGTTTTATTAACTAATACTTTGGCAAGTCCGTCAACAGAAAAATTAATTGCTGAATTTATAGCTCAAAACCCAACCGCTAAGCATGTAGTTTATGATGCAGTTTCAGAATCTGCTGCGTTAGATGCTTTTGAAGCGGTTTATGGTGAAAGAGCTTTGGCCGATTACGATTTTTCTAAAGCCAACACTATAGTATCTGTTGGTGCGGATTTCTTAGGAGATTGGCAAGGCGGAGGATTCGATAGCGGATATGCGCAAGGAAGAATTCCACAAAAAGGTAAAATGTCAAAACACTATCAGTTTGAGGCTAACATGACTTTGTCAGGAGCAGCGGCTGATAAACGTGTACCAATGACTGTTGCTAATCAAAAATTAGCCTTAGTTAAAATATATAATATAGTTACCGGTGCATCTGTTGGTCTTGGAAAAGTAGCCAATGAAGATGTAGTGGTAAAAGCAGCTCAGCAATTGAAAGCCGCCGGGTCAAAAGGACTTTTGGTTTCCGGTATCCAAGATAAAAATGCTCAGTTATTAGTTTTGGCTATTAACCAAGCTTTATCAAGTGAGGCTTTCTCAACGGTTGGAACGCGTCAAATCAGAAAAGGGTCGGATGCTAAAGTAACCCAATTGTTAGCCGATATGAATGCAGGAAGTGTTCACACGCTTATCATGAGCGGTGTAAATCCGGTTTATACTTTGGCTAACGGTAAAGCTTTTGCTGATGGATTGAAAAAAGTAAAACTATCTGTTGCGTTCTCTTTGAAAGAAGATGAAACAGCTTCAGTAACCAATATTGCTGTTCCGGCACCTCATTATTTAGAGTCATGGAATGACTTAATGTTGACCAAAGGAACTTATTCATTGGTACAACCAACTATCCGCCCGTTATTCAGTTCAAAACAATTCCAAGAAGGATTGTTGTCATGGATAGGTAACAGTGCTTCATATTATGATTACATCAAAGCTAATTCAGCAGCCTACTTAAACGGATTGACTTGGAACAAAGCAGTTCACGATGGTGTGGTAGCGGGAGTAGCTACTGCAGCTTCAGGTGGTTCAGCAGATTATACTGCGGCGGCTAATGCTTTGGCGCAAGCAAAACCGGCTGACGGATTTGAATTGGTATTGTACACCAAAACCGGTATGGGTGATGGTCAACAAGCCAACAACCCTTGGTTACAAGAGTTCCCGGATCCAATCACCAGAGTTTCTTGGGATAACTATATTACAGTTTCAAAAGCGGATGCTGATAAAAAAGGATTGATTAATGAAATTGTTGCCAACGGTGGTTTAAACGGAAGTTATGCTACAGTAAAAGTAGGCGATGCTAAAGTTACTGCTCCGGTAATTGTTCAGCCTGGTCAAGCAGTCGGTACTATCGGTTTGGCTTTAGGATACGGTAAAAAAGCCGCTTTAAAAGAAGAAATGCAAGTAGGTGTTAACGCTTACGCTTTATATAATAACTTTAATAATGTACAATCAGCCACTTTGACTAAAGCAGATGGTGAGCATGAATTTGCTTGTGTACAATCGCAAAGAACCTTAATGGGTAGAGGCGATGTTATTAAAGAAACTACACTAACAGTTTTCACTGCTAAATTTGATGAGCCTGAAGTTTGGAATCCAACACCAATGGTATCATTAGATCACAAAGAAGTGGCAGCTACTTCAGTTGACTTATGGGAATCATTTGATCGTTCGGTTGGACATCACTTCAATTTGTCAATCGACTTGAATGCTTGTACCGGTTGTGGTGCTTGTGTGATTGCTTGTCATGCTGAAAACAATGTTCCTGTAGTAGGAAAATCTGAAGTAAGAAGAAGTCGCGATATGCACTGGTTGCGTATTGACCGATACTATTCTTCTGAAGAAACTTTTGCTCAAGACAATGAGAAAAAGGAAAACTTCAATGGTTTATTCGGTGAAAAAGGCTCTTTAGGCGGATTTGGTCAAATGGAAAATCCAAGTGATAATCCACAAGTGGTTTTCCAACCGGTAATGTGTCAACACTGTAACCATGCGCCATGTGAAACAGTATGTCCTGTGGCAGCTACTTCTCACGGTCGTCAAGGTCAAAACCAAATGGCTTACAACAGATGTGTTGGTACTCGTTACTGTGCTAACAACTGTCCGTACAAAGTTCGTCGTTTCAACTGGTTCTTATACAGCAATAACGAAGAGTTTGATTTCCACATGAATGATGATTTAGGCCGTATGGTTGTAAATCCTGATGTGAATGTTCGTTCTCGTGGAGTGATGGAAAAATGTTCAATGTGTATTCAAAAAACACAATTAACTATATTAACTGCAAAACGTGAAGGTAGAGAAGTAGGTGTAGAAGAATTCCAAACAGCTTGTTCTTCTGCTTGTACTACAGGCGCTATGGTGTTCGGAGATGTTAACAACAAAGAAAGCAAAGTTGCTAAGTTGGCCGAAGACAATAGAATGTACCACTTGTTAGAAAGCGTTGGAACTAAACCAAATGTTTTCTATCACGTAAAAGTTAGAAATACCTAGTATCAAAAAATAATTAATTAAGAAACAAGATAAAGGATTATGTCGTCTCACTACGAAGCACCCATTAGAAAACCTTTAGTTATAGGTGATAAATCA
>NZ_CAMLRU010000015.1 GCF_946482535.1 uncultured Flavobacterium sp. | reverse complement strand
TCAAAGGCGGTAAACACTTGGTAGTTTTCACTTTGCAAAGCGCTTTGGTCGTTATCTACATCTTCACCTTTGGTATTGATAACGGTATAACCATTGTCTTCCATGATTTTGGAAAACGGATTCGGTACCCCTAAATCTAAAATAGTTTCAGTGGTTTGGATGTGTTTTTTTAAAAACTGTAAAGTAATATTGAAGCGTTTACTCGGATAAGTCTTCTCGTACATGATTGGAAAATTGGATTACAAATTTACTTTTTTCTGCCAACTTCCAACTTCCGACTTCCAACTTTTTTACATTTTGTAAACAATCGCATTGACATTCATACCGGCACCGACAGAAGCAAACAAAATCACATCGCCTTTGTTAAGCGAATGGCCTTCTAATTCTCCTTTGACTAATAAATCATACAAGGTTGGCACCGTTGCCACGCTCGAGTTTCCGAGTTTGTGAATACTCATCGGCATAATACCATCGGGTGCTTTTTGTCCGAACAACTTATAAAAACGCTGGATGATGGCTTCATCCATTTTTTCATTGGCTTGGTGAATCAAAACTTTCTTGATGTTACTGATGTCAATACCGCTGGCTTCCACGCATTCTTTCATGGCTTTCGGAACCTGACTTAAAGCAAACTCATATATTTTTCTACCGTGCATTTTGATATAGCGCACATCGGGATCGTGGTCTTTGTTAAAAGAATTTCCGAAGAACAAATAATAAGCCTCATCATAAGTAAATGTAGCCGAAGCATGCGCCAATATTCCGCCTTCCTCATCAGTTGCTTCCACAATAGTAGCGCCGGCGCCATCGGAATAAATCATACTGTCGCGATCGTGCATATCCACCACGCGAGATAAAGTTTCGGCACCAATAACTAAGCATTTTTTGGCCATACCGGCTTTGATAAAAGCTTGGGCTTGGATGACGCCTTCTACCCAGCCCGGACAACCAAAAAGCATGTCATAGGCCACACATTTAGGGTTTTTGATGCGCAAATCAAATTTGACACGGGTAGCCAAACTCGGTAAAATATCGGTTTGAATAGCGTCTTTTTTTACGTTTCCGAAATTGTGGGCAAAGATGATATAGTCTAAAGTTTCAGGATCAACCCCTGCATCTTCAATGGCTTTTTTGGCGGCAATGGTAGCAATGTCAGAGGTCAACAAATCATCCGTAACATAACGGCGTTCCTCGATTCCGGTAATGTCATAAAACTTTTCGGTGATGACTTCATTTGGAAGAGGAAACGGTGTGCCGTCATCATTAAGGAAAACGTGTTTGGTAAAATCTTTATTCGTAACTATTTCAGTGGGAATGTAACTTCCGGAACCGGTTATTTTGATATTCATGGGTCAATGGTAAATAGAGATACTAAATTATTGATTTAAAAATGATAATGAACACTTTTGTCGATTAATTGAAAATTTTTGCGAATTCGTTTTGTTTTTGACTTGTTTTTTTAACAAAATTTAAATTATTTCCCTTTTATCTACTAATTGAATTGTTTTATTTTTGTAAAAAAAAGCTAATGAAAAAAGTTTACTTCCTGATGATTGCCTTTTTTAGCGCAGTCACAATTTATGCTCAGAATGATTTGTGTGCCAATGCTATTGTTTTGGAGCCGGGTTCATCCTGTAATTCTGTACAAGGAACATTTAATGGTGCTACAATTTCAGCACCCGATCCCGGCTGTGCCTCCGATGCTTCTCAAGATGTTTGGTATCAGTTTGTAGCCACCGAAAAGATGAATTTAATTAGCCTGGGTGGAACCCTTGGTGTGAGTAATGGTTTCGAAGTTTACGAAAACAGTTGCAGTGGTTCGGTATTTTTATGTCGAAATATTAATAATGTTTCGGGCAGTGGTGAAAGCGCTTACGCTAATAATTTTACTATCGGAAACACTTATTTTATTAGGGTTTTTAATGCCTTTATTGCCACCAGCACAGGAACTTTTACTATTTGTGTTCAAAGTTTCCCATCGCCCGCTAACGATAGTTGTGCGAATGCTATTGATTTGACACCATCGGCATCTTGTAATGCCGTTGTTGGCACTTTTTCCGGTGCTACAATTACAGATGCAGAGCCGGTTTGTGCCGCCGATGCTTCTCAAGATGTTTGGTATCGTTTTGTGGCCACCGATAAAATGATGGGTATCGTTTTGTTTGGAACGACTGGAATCAGTAACGGTTTTGAAGTCAGAACCGGAAGTTGTAACGGTACCACAATCATTTGTAGAAATGCGAACAACAATACAGGTTCGGGCGAGAGTTTGCTGTATAATAATTTTGAAATAGGGACTACTTATTATATCCGTGTTTTCAATGCTTTTATAGCGACCTCTGTAAATACTTTCTCGATTTGTTTGCAAAGTTATCCTGCACCAACCAACGATAATTGTGCGAACGCCATTACTTTACAACCCGGCAGTACTTGTTCTACAAACACTGCCGTCTTAAGCGGTTCAACTCTAGATGGTGTGGGTTCAATAGTTTCCTGTTCACCTAATCCGTCACAAGATGTTTGGTATAAGTTTACGGCAACCAATTCAACTATGACTATTTCATTGTCGGCCGTAGCCGATATTAGTAATGGTTTTCAAGTATATGACGGAGGTTGTAACGGGAGTTTGGTTATATGCAGAAACGCAAATGGCAACGGGTCCGGTGAAACCTATACGTATGCCAACTTTACTGTTGGGAACGAGTATTACTTGCGACTAGTTAATGAGTATGCCACTCCTTTAACAATATCTAGCTTTAATGTTTGTGTAGTAGATGCTACTTTGAGTTCCACTGAGAATTCGCTTCAAAATGTGCAGGTTTATCCAAATCCTGCCACTGATTTTATTCAAGTGCTTAACGCTGAAGATTTGCTGGGCTACGAGGTGTTCAATCATTTGGGACAAATGATTTTAAACGGTCAACTTACAAACGGCTACATTGATCTTAGTAATTATCAAGCCGGAGTTTATATGCTGCGATTGTTCAATGATTCCGGTGCTGTTGTTAAAAGAGTCATCAAGAAATAAAAGAAATGAGAGGTTATTATAGCCTCTCATTTTTTATTTTAATCTGCATAATCGTGCCAATGCTCAGCGCTTGAGTCTTGATTTGTTCGGCTTTTTCTCCTTTAAAATTTTCGTCAACAGCATTGTTAAAATGATTGAGCCAAATGGTAAACAGTTCGGGCGAAAGATATTCTTTGGCATTCACATCCAAATGAATTTGGGTCAGGTTTTTGGTGTAGCCACCGGTTCCTAAAATGGCTTGCGACCAAAACGTAACCAATATCGGCAAATGCTCTTCGAGTTTTATTTTGACTACATCGGTAAAAATATAACTGATGACTTCGTCGGATAGAAGTTTTTTGTAAAACTCATCGACGAGTAAATACAAGTCATCTTGATTTTGAATGTCGTTCATTTGTTTCTAAAATTAAAATCCCAAACTCACATTTGGAATTTGGGATTTTTCTATTGGTATTTTAAAGTTTACATATACGCTTCAATCGGCGCACAAGAACAAACTAAATTTCTGTCTCCATAGGCATCATCTACACGACGCACGCTTGGCCAGAATTTGTTTTCGTGAATATAATCTAACGGATAAGCCGCTTGTTCACGAGTGTATGGGTAAACCCAAGTATCATCGGTTAACATGGCTAAAGTATGCGGTGCATTTTTCAAGACATTGTTGCTGTCATCTGCTGAAGCAGCAGCGATTTCTTTTCTAATCGAAATCAAAGCATCACAAAAACGATCTAACTCGGCCAAATCTTCAGATTCTGTTGGTTCCACCATCAAAGTACCGGCTACCGGGAAAGAAACTGTTGGCGCATGGAAACCGTAATCCATCAAACGTTTGGCAATATCGGTTACTTCAATACCGTTTTGTTTGAAAGCACGACAATCTAAAATCATTTCGTGTGCCGCTCTTCCCATTTCTCCGGAGTATAAAACTGGGTAATGTTCTTCTAAACGAGCTTTCATATAATTGGCATTCAAGATGGCGTGTTCGGTAGATTTTTTCAAACCTTCCGCGCCTAGCATGGTGATATAACCGTAAGAAATCAAACAAACCAAAGCCGAGCCGTAAGGTGCCGAAGAAATGGCAGTAATCGCTTGCTCACCACCAACATTTACAATTGGATTGGTAGGTAAAAACGGCACCAGTTTTTCGTTGACACAAATTGGTCCAACACCCGGTCCACCACCACCGTGAGGAATAGCAAAGGTTTTGTGTAAGTTCAAGTGACAAACATCGGCACCAATTGTAGCCGGATTGGTTAAACCAACCTGCGCATTCATATTGGCACCATCCATATAAACCAAGCCGCCATTGTCGTGAATGATTTTGGTGATTTCGCAAATCGCACTTTCAAAAACCCCGTGTGTTGAAGGATAAGTTACCATCAAACAAGACAAGTTGTCTTTGTGTTCGATAGCTCTTGCTCTCAAATCTTCTACATCAATATTACCGTTTTCCATGGTTTTGGTTACGATAATTTGCATGCCTGCCATAGCTGCCGAAGCCGGATTGGTTCCGTGAGCCGAAGAAGGAATCAAACATACATTTCTGTGAGAATCGCCACGTGACAAATGGTAAGCACGAATGGCCATCAAACCGGCGTATTCGCCTTGCGCACCGGAATTGGGTTGCAAAGTCGTTCCGGCAAAACCGGTAACTACATTCAATTGTTGCTCTAACTTTTTCAGCATGGTGATGTAGCCTTCTGCTTGTTCGATAGGTGCAAATGGGTGAATGCTGTTCCAATTGGCCATTGATAATGGTAACATTTCGGCAGCGGCATTGAGTTTCATTGTGCACGAACCCAACGAAATCATAGAATGGTTCAACGATAAATCTTTGCGCTCTAATTTTTTGATATAACGCATCAACTGAGATTCAGAATGATGGTTGTTGAATACTTCGTGTTGCAAGAAGGTTGAAGTTCTTTCCAAAGAAGTCGGGAAGTTATTGTTTGAATTTAATTCGGAAACCTTGAATGCTTCTTTACCGGTAGCTTCTGCAAAAATCGCGATGATTTGGTTTAAATCATTTAAAGAAGTCGTTTCGTTTAAAGAAATTGAAATCGTTTCGGTATCAATGTAGAAGAAGTTGACTTCGTTTTTCTCGGCAACCGCTTTTACTTTAGCCGCATCTGCTTTTACTGAAATGGTATCAAAGAAAGCAGTGTTGGTTTGGTAAACACCTAATTTATTCAAAGCATCTGCCAAAGTCACTGCCGAAGCGTGTACTTTATTGGCGATGTATTTTAATCCTTTTGGTCCGTGGTAAACCGCGTACATTCCGGCCATAACGGCTAGTAGTACTTGAGCGGTACAAATATTAGACGTTGCTTTTTCGCGTTTGATATGTTGCTCACGAGTTCCTAAAGCCATACGCAAAGCGCGTTTTCCGTTAGCATCGATAGAAACACCGATGATTCTTCCCGGCATAGAGCGTTTGTATTCTTCTTTAGTCGCAAAGTAAGCAGCATGCGGTCCGCCGTAACCCATCGGGATACCAAAACGTTGCGTTGTTCCAACTACTACTGCAGCGCCCATTTCTCCCGGAGAAGTTAATTTGGCTAAGGATAAAATATCAGCAGCAACGGCTACTTTAATTTCGTTTGCTTGGGCTTTAGCGATAAAGGCGGCATAATCATTTACCTGACCGTGTTTGCCCGGATATTGTAAAATGGCTCCGAAGAACTCATTAGAAAAATCAAAAGTTTCGTGGTTGCCTACTACCAATTCCACCCCGATTGGTGTGGAGCGGGTTTGTAAAACCGATAAAGTTTGTGGTAATATTTCTTCTGAAACGAAGAATTTACGGGTGTTGTTTTTCTTTTGGTCACGGGTACGAACATCAAACAACAAAGTCATGGCTTCGGCTGCTGCGGTTCCTTCGTCTAACAAAGAGGCATTGGCAATTTCCATTCCGGTTAATTCAATCACCATGGTTTGGAAATTCAAAATCGCTTCTAAACGACCTTGGGCAATTTCTGCCTGATAAGGAGTGTAAGCGGTATACCAACCCGGATTTTCAAAAATGTTTCTTTGAATAACTGCCGGTACTATTGTTGGGTGATAACCCAAACCGATATAGGATTTGAATACTTTATTCTTTTGTCCCAATTCCTGAATGTGTGTTAAATACTCATATTCGGTCATAGGTGCATCCAAATTCAAATCGTTTTTCAAACGAATGTCATCCGGTATGGTTTCGTAAATTAATTGGTCAAAAGATTCGACTCCGATAGTTTTGAACATGTGGTTTAGGTCGCTCTCACGTGGACCTATGTGGCGTAATGCAAATGCGTCTGTTCTCATTAAATTGTAAAGTGCTAAGTGTATTTAGTTGTGTATGTTTTGTTGTAAAACAAGATTGTTTTTTAACGCCAACAAAAGTAATTATTAATGTTCTAATTTTGTGCTAAACAAAGTCTAATATTTTGAGAATTTTTTAACCAAAAAGACCTCTTATTAACACTTTGCTTACTTTTAAGCTATGCTATTTTTAAAACGACTTCTCGATTTTTATCTCAACAGCAGTATTCACGTGGCTTTATCGGTTTATGCTTTGGTGCGAATGACGGGTTTTTTGTTTCAAATCACTACGGTTGAAGTCAGTGCTTTGTTTGCTTTTTTCGGTACAATCGTTGGGTATAATTTTGTGAAATACGATGCTTTGGCACGCACCCAAAAATTGCAAATGCGGACGCAATTAAAAGCAATAGCGGTTTTGAGTTTTTTATCGTTGTTGGCTTGCGGATTTTACTTTTTCCAATTGGCTCCAAAAACCAAAATGATTGCGATAGTTTTTTTGGTACTGACCTTGCTTTACACGTTGCCATTCTTTCCCAACAAGAAAAATGCCCGGAATTGGGCAGGTGTAAAGATTTACATTGTGGCTTTGTGTTGGGTTGGTGTGACTTTATTTTTGCCGATACTGGATTCCGGCAGTTCGTTGACAAGTGCTGTTTTTTTGGTAGCGGTTCAGCGTTATATTTTGATTTTTGTGTTGGTTTTGATTTTTGAAATCATCGATTTGAAATATGACGATCCGCATTTGAAGACTGTGCCGCAACAAATAGGCGTGAGCCGAACTAAGAAACTAGGCTTACTGTTTTTGATGGGTTTTATCAGTTTAGAATTTTGCTTTGATGATTTTAACTTATCGGCTTTGATTTTAAAACTCGGAATTGCTGCTACCGTGGTGCTTTTTCTTTGGTTTGCCGATGAAAAAAAATCGAAGTATTATTCCTCTTTTTGGGCAGAAAGTATTCCGATATTGTGGTGGGTTTTATTGCTTTTATTTCAATAAAAAAACCGAAGGTAAAGTCTTCGGTTTGTTAATTCAAAAGGATTGATTTAGTTTAGGCAATCACATTTTGCTGGATTTGATTTTCTCTGGCTTTTCTTTTACCTCTGAAGAAAAAATACAGATTCAGAAATAACATCAAGCCCAAATAAATGGTAAATCCGCCTATTTTGTAACTCAGTTTTTCAATTAAAAGTTGGTAAGAGTCATCATAAAGATTCATCTCCAAAATCATCAAAGCAAAGCCAAGATTCAATAAATAAAACCCGGTTTCAAAGAGTTTGTTGGTGGCATTGGCGATTTCTTCTCGGCCTTTGAAAATGTCTAGCATGTATATTTTACTGTTTTTGAAAAGCGTTTTAGAAACGTAATAGGTTAAGAATATTGCAACAGGTAAATAGATAGCATAACCGATTAAGATTTTTGTAGTTTCCATGATAATGAATATTTAAATTAATTTTTGAATGTATTTGGTAAGAACGTAAAGGTTGAGATAATGCATCAAAGCAATGGTGCCAATGATGATAGCCGACTTGAATGCAATAACTTCAATAAGCTGATTTAAACTGAGTATCTTTTCCCAAGAAATCAAGGTCATGGCGCAGTAGCCAATGTTCAGTAAGTAATAGCCCAACAATAATACCTGGTTGATTTTATGGCATAAATCTATGTGATCCGGAATTAGTTGTGCGACATAGATATTGCCGTTTTGGTAACAAATTCGGCCTACTTTGATGATAATGACTATGGTTATCAGTAAGTAAATAGTGTAGCCGATGAGGTTGAGGTTCATAAATTAGATAGTTTTATTTAGATAAGTCAGATAACAGTTATGTATGGCTATTACAATTGGGAAAAATAGTAAACCAAAAGATTCTATTTTTAAAGTGGTAGCTATAGGCAGAATGATGATGAAATAGATAGCAACGCTTAGCCAATAGATAAATATTGTTTTAAAAAAGGGTTCTTTAGTTATACTAGTGAGTGTGATTATTATGCTTATAATTACTTGAAAAACAGCTAATAGGAAATAATAGGCAAGCGCTTTTTCGCCATAAATTAAAGCTGTTATCAAGCAAAAAGCAACAAACAAACAATTGGTGTAATAGAGTATGTTTTTAAAGGTTTTCATAATTATTATATATTTTAAACTTTCAGAAAAAAATGAAAGTTTTAATTAAAAAAAAGTTATTTCATAAATTTTAATAAAATCTGCGCCAACCAATTGTCTTTGTACTCGGTCATCTTGTCTAAAACGTTGTCGGCTTTCAATACAAAATCGTAAAGTTTAGTCGTTTGCTCTACAAAGTGCTTTTCTTCGGCAGTTCCGTCGGCTTCGATGGAAGAGACTTCTTTCAATACTTTCAATGCCGGTTTAATTTCGCGTTTGCTGCGTTCTTTGGAGATTTTTACGGCTAATTCGTCTAAGTCTTTTTCTGCGGTGAAATATTCCCTGCGTTCTCCGGTTTTGTACTCTTTGTAAACAATGCCCCAATCCATCAAGGCTCTTAAATTCATACTGGCATTGCCACGAGAAATTTGTAATTCTTCCATAATGTCTTCCATAGAAACCGCTTCGTTAGAAACCATCAACAACGCGTGAATTTGCGCCATGGTCTTGTTGATTCCCCATTGAGAGCCTAATGCACCCCAGGTTTGAACGAACTTGTTTTTTGCTTCTTTGAATTCCATAGGTCAAAGGTAAATAAAAGTTTTTAAACTTTCAAAAAAAAATGAAACATTCTTTAGAAAAATGATTTCAAGGTTAATTTTAAGTCAAGAAATACTGTTATAGAATTGTAAAAAAAGCAACTCATTTAACTTTTTTAAGAATATAATTTTAGAAATTAAGTTATTTTTTTATTAAAAATAAGCGCTTATGGTTAAAGGGTTTTTATTGATTTTCAGTCCTGTAAAAACCAACTAATTTTGTTTTATTAACCAAATCTTTTTTACCTATGAAAAAACTTACTTTTTCAGGGTGTTCTCGATGGCAAAAGCCCCTTGCGTCGAAGGACATCTTTTCTTTTTTATTGCTATTTGTGTTGATGACAATATTGCCATCAAAAGCACAAACAGTTTTGGTCAATCCCAATGCAGAAGGGGGATTTGAAAACGGAGCCACTTTTACCGATAACGGGTGGACTACCGTAAGCGCTACTACAAATAATTGGTCACTTGGTACTGTACCGGGTTGGTTTACAGGCAATCGAGGAGCTTATGTTTCTAATGATGCCGGAACAACTTGGGGTTATACTAACAATACTGCTAACCGATCTTCATTTTACAGAGATGTGACATTTCCGGCAAACATTGCTTCCATTACTTTAAATTTCGATTGGAGAGCTAACGGAAACGACGGTAATTATGATAATCTTTTGGTTTACATAGTAGATACTGCTGTTACACCAACCACTGCCGGACCAACCGGGACAAATACAACCACTACAGGTTGGACAGGTTATACCAACGGAACAACCGGTTACTACTTGTTACAACGCAACGGAACAACGGTTCCAACTTCAACAACTGCTGTTAGTTACACTTTTTCTGCAGCGCAAACCACTTATGTAGCCGGAAGTACCAAGCGTTTGGTATTTGTTTGGAAAAACGATGGAGGTGGCGGAACTAATCCACCGGCGGCTGTAGACAATATATCGTTGGTTGCTTTTACTTGCAGCGCGCCAAGTGCTTTAGTAACTTCAGCTTTTACTTCTACTACGGCTACCGTAAACTGGACTGCACCAACTTCAGCACCGGCTAACGGATACGAATATGAAGTGAGAACAAGCGGAACAGTTGGAAGCGGAGCCACAGGTTTGTTCACCTCCGGAACAACTACCGGACTTTCTTTGCCTTTAACAGGATTGGATGCTAACACTTCTTATACATATTATGTAAGATCGGTTTGTGGAACGAATGATTTTAGCCAATGGGTAAGCAATAGTTTCTACACGGGTTATTGTGTGCCGTCTTCAACTTCGACAGCTACTTACATTAATAACTTTTCTACTACAGGAGGTTCAACTAATATTTCAAACTTGGCCTCAGGATACACTACAGGCGGATATCAAAATAATTTCAACACGGCAACTGTAAGTCAGTACGCTACCGGAACCATTAATTTTGCATCAGACATTGTTGGTGGTTCAGTGGGTACCAGTATTTGGGTAGATTGGAATAACGACTTGGTCTTTGACAATGCTACAGAAAGAGTTTTTGTAACAACGGCTTACGGTTACAACCAAACCGGAAGTTTTGTGGTACCTAACGGAACCGCTTTGGGCGATTACCGTATGAGAATTAGAATTGATTACAATGCCATAGCGCCTGACGCTTGTGCCAATACCAATACCAGAACAGAAGCCGAAGATTACAAACTTACCGTTGTAGCACCACCTGCTTGTTTGGCTCCAATAGGATTAACGGCGGCTGCTAACACCGCTTTCACTGCTACTCTAAATTGGACTGCTTCTGTATCCAATCCGAGTGCAGGATATGAATACTACTTTGCTACAACCAATACAGCGCCAACAGCGGGAACTACACCTTCAGGAAGTGTTGCGGCCGGAATCTTGACAGCTTCAATTTCCGGTTTGACACCAACTACCATTTACTATGTTTGGGTAAGAAGTAATTGTGGTTCAGGAATTTTAAGTGACTGGTCTTTAACAGCCGTTAGTTTTACTACTCCTTGTAATCCTCCTACCATTACCGGAACGACTCCGGGTTCGGTATGCGGACAAGGAAGTGCTGTTTTAGGAGCAACTTCGAGTGAAGGAAATATAAAATGGTATGCCGCAGCTACAGGTGGTGGTGCTTTGGGAACAGGTGCTACATTTAATACACCAAGTATCAATGCAACCACTTCTTTTTGGGTAGAAGCCAGCGTTTCAGGTTCAACACAAACTTCCGGAAAATCAGCGCCGGCCGCTGCAGCAACCACTTCTACTTCTAACAACTGGGGAATTGTTTTCAATGCAACAGCACCGGTTGAATTGCAAAGTGTTTCCGTATATTCTACTTCGGCAGGGACGATTAATATTAAAGTAACCAACGCTGCTTTGACAGAATTGTACGCTACCGGAAATATTGCCGTAGCCGCAGGAGGAACAACTACACCTAATGTTATTCCGCTTAATTTTAGCATACCGGCCGGAACAGGATACAGAATTTTGGTTAAAGCTTCTTCAGGAATCTCTTTAGTTCGTGATAACTCAGGCGTTACTTTCCCTTACAACGGTACCGATAATGTGCTCAATGTAACTTCATCTGAATGGGGCGGAACAACAACCACTAACTATTATTATTTCTATGATGTAAAATACAGTTCAGTTTGTGCTTCTCCAAGAACAGAGGTTGTGGCCACGGTAACCACTCCTCCGACTTTAACTTTAAGTGCAACTAATGCCGCTATTTGTCCGGGTACTGCAACAGATGCTGTAACATTAACTGCCGGTGCTTCAGACTATAATACTTACACTTGGGTGCCAACAGAGAGCGTAACAGGAGATGCTGTTAATGGTTGGGTTTTCAATCCGACAGTAAATACCAATTATACTTTAACCGCCTCACAATCTTCAGGCGCTTTATGTCAAACCACTGCAGGTTTCTCTGTTTTAGTGAATCCAAGACCAATCATTTCTGCTTCAGCTACCAATACCACTATTTGTGAAGGAAGCGGAACTTCGCTTAATGCAAATGATTTTAAAGCAATTGGAACTGCAACAACATTGACTGTGCAAACGGAACAACCAACCGCTTTCTGTAACCGTTGGGATCAATATTGGAACCAAACTATATTCACGGCAGCCGAGCTTCAAGCAGCAGGATTAACCGCCGGAAATATAACCTCTATTGCTTATACCATTACAACCCTTGGTTCAGGAACGAATGTGACTAATTTTTCAGTTCGCATCGGAACGACCGCAAATAATACAGTGTCTGCTTTCCAAACTACCGGTTTAACTACGGTTTATGGCCCGGCCACTTATACTCATGCTGTTGGGGTAAATACTATTACGTTCGATACTCCATACGTTTGGGACGGAACATCTAACATTGTTTTAGACATCAGACAAGACGGTGCTGATAGCACTAATAATGCCATCACTTATTACACAGCTACGGCTCAAAACATGACCATTTCGGCTACAACCGGTACGGATAGTGCTGTAACCACGCTTCAAGATTTAGTCGCAGCCAATTCAACAAGCGCTACGGTGGCTACTTCATTAAGACGTTTGAATGTTGTTTTTGGTGCTTCAGCATCAGCGGTTACTTGGTCATGGAATCCGGGTGCATTAAACGGGAATACTGTTTGGGTTGCACCAACAGAAACCACCACTTATACCGTAACCGCTACCAATACTGTAACCACTTGTACAACGCAAGCTACTGTTGAGATTGTTGTAAATCCGGCGCCTGCACCAACCGGTGCTTCAGTACAAATCATTGAAGTGGTTGATGCTGCTGAGGCTACTATTGCCGATTTAGTGGTAACAGGAAACGATTTAGCTTGGTACGCTTCAGAAGATGATGCCATTGACGATATCAATCCTTTAGCCTTGACTACGCAATTGGTTAGTGGTAACACTTATTATGTGGTAAGCAGTTCTCCGGAAGGCTGTAGAAGTATTCCGTTTGCTGTAACTGTAACTGTAACTTTAGGCAACAGTTCTTTTGACTTGGCCGGATTAAAATTATATCCAAATCCAACCAACAACATCTTGAATGTTGAGTATACCAATACCATTACTTCAATTGAAGTTTACAACTTGGTAGGTCAAAGAATAGACGCTAAAAACGTAAACGCGATTAGTACTACTGTTGATATGTCACACTTAGCCAAAGGAACTTACTTTGTAAAAGTACAAGCCGAAAATGCGGCAAGAACCATCAAAGTAATGAAAAACTAAACCTAGTTTATCACCATAGAGAAAGCCACCGAAAGGTGGCTTTTTTGTTTTAAATAAGATTAGGGCGTTTCCCTATGGGCCGCGCTTTCCGCAGTACACGGTACTTGCTGCAATCGCTAACGCGAGTATCTGTAAACAAAAAAACCGAAGCGTTAACTCCGGTTCTTAATTTTATAATTCACTTTGTACTTCGTACTTTCAACTTTGTACTTTAAATCAATCCCGCGCGTTTCAACAAAGCTTCCGGTTTCGGTTCTTGTCCGCGGAATCGTTTGTACAATTCCATCGGCAATTCGGTGCCGCCTTTCGAAAGGACGTTGTCTTTGAATTTGGTCGCTACTTCTTTATTGAAAATACCATTCTCTTGGAAGTAAGCAAAAGCATCGGCATCCAAAACTTCAGCCCATTTGTAACTGTAATAGCCCGAAGAATAGCCTCCTTGAAAAATGTGCGAGAACGAAACACTCATACAATTTTCGGCTACATCAGGATACAAAGCAGTGTTGTCCATAGCTGCTTTTTCAAAGGTTTTTACGTTGTCAATGGTTTGCGCTTTGGCATGATAAGCCATGTCCAATAAACCAAAACTCAATTGGCGTAAAGTAGCCATGCCTTCTAAGAAACTCGCGCTTTCTTTGATTTTATCTACATACTGTTGCGGAATGATTTCACCGGTTTGGTAATGTTTGGCAAACAAAGCCAAAGCTTCCGGTTCGTAACACCAGTTTTCCATTATCTGACTTGGCAATTCTACAAAATCCCAATACACAGACGTTCCCGACAAACTCGGATAAGTCGTATTAGCCAACATGCCGTGCAATGCGTGACCGAATTCATGGAACAAAGTCGTTACCTCATTAAAGGTTAGGAGTGAAGGTTTGGTTTCCGTTGGCGGTGTAAAATTACACACGATAGAAACATGCGGTCTTTCATTAACGCCGTTCTTGATGTATTGCGGTTTGAACGATGTCATCCAAGCGCCGTTGCGTTTGCCTTTTCTCGGGAAAAAGTCGGAGTAGAAAACGGCAACCAGTTTTCCTTCAAAGTCTAACACTTCAAAAGTTTGGACGTCGGCGTGGTATTTATCGATGTCGAATACTTCTTTAAACGTGATGCCAAATAATTTTTCCGCCACGGTAAACGCACCGTTTAAAACGTTCTCCAATTGGAAATACGGTTTCAAAATCTCGTCGTCTAAACTGAATAATTTTTGCTTCAATTTTTCCGAGTAATAAGCGCCATCCCATTTTTCCAAACTTTCTAATCCGTCTGATTCTTTGGCAAAAGCAGTTAGTTCGGCGAATTCTTTTTGGGCAGCCGGTTTGGCTTTTTCCAACAAATCATTCAAAAACGATTGCACTTTTTCCGGGTTTTGCGCCATGCGTTCTTCCAATACAAAATGTGCATGCGATTGGTAGCCCAATAATTGCGCTCTTTCGTGACGCAATTTGACTATGTTTTTTACGTTCTCTTGGTTGTCGTAATCGTTCTCTTGAAACGCTTTTTTACCGGCAGCGATGGCCATTTCTTTGCGTAGTTCGCGATTGTCTACATAGGTCACAAACGGCAAATAACTCGGGAAATCTAGTGTAAATAACCAGCCGTCTAAATTGTCGGCTTTGGCTAACGAACGCGCCATTTCTTTGGCACCCTCGGGTAAGCCTTTTAAATCGGCTTCGTTGCTGATGTGCAATTTGTAGCTGTTGGTTTCCGCCAACACATTTTCGCCAAAAGTCAGTTTGAGTTTGGCCAAATTTTTATCGATTTCACGTAGAATTTCCTTTTTGTCTTCGGAAAGTAAGGCACCGTTACGGGTGAAACTTTTGTATTTTTTGTCGAGTAAAGTCGATTGTTCTGGAGATAAATTCAAGCGGTCTTTTTGGTCGTGAACGGCTTTGACTCTTTTGAATAAATCTTCGTTTAAGGTAATGTCATTGCCGAAAGCAGTCAATAAAGGCGAAACGTCTTGGGCGATTTTTTGCATCTCGTCACAAGTTTCGGCCGAATTTAAATTGAAAAATATAGAAGACAATCGGTCTAAGGCTTGACCGGCAAAATCCAAGGCTTCGATGGTGTTTTCAAAAGTGGGTGCTTCCGTGTTGTTGATGATGGCATCAATCTCGGCGCGGGCTTTGGCTATATTTTCTTCAAACGCCGGTTGGTAATCTTCAATTTTGATTTGAGAAAACGGCGCGGTGTTGTGTTTGGTATGGAATGTTGAGGTTAAAACTTTCATGTGTTTTTATGCTAAATGGTTTCTAGCCCCGATTGGAGCAAGTATCCTCGAAGAGATACTGTGGAAAGCGGGAAACAGCTCCTAAAAAAGAAACTATTTTTTGAGTTCGTCTGACGATTTATTTACGGCTTCTTTGAGACTTTCTTTGTAGAAAATGATTTTGTCAAGTACGCATTTGTCGTGGCTTCCGATGATTTGTGCGGCTAAGATACCGGCGTTTTTGGCACCGTTTAAAGCGACAGTTGCAACCGGAACACCGCCCGGCATTTGCAAAATAGACAAAACCGAATCCCAGCCGTCAATAGAATTGCTCGACTTTACGGGAACGCCAATCACCGGCAAAGGCGACATGGAAGCAACCATACCCGGCAAATGCGCAGCGCCGCCTGCACCGGCTATAATGACCGAAATCCCGCGATGGTGGGCGTTTTTACTGAATTCGAATAGTTTTTCGGGCGTACGATGGGCCGATACGATATCTACTTCGGTTTCGATGTCAAATCCATGTAGGATGTCGATGGCTTCTTGCATTACGGGTAAATCCGATTTGGAACCCATGATTATGGCGACTTTACTCATTTTATTTTGAATTTTAAATTTTAAATTTTAAATGACTCAAATTTTGTTCATTTATCATTTATAATTCATCATTTATAATATTTTTTTAACTGATTACTCTAATACTATTTTTTACTTCTTCTGCAATTCGTCTGGCTTCGGTCATGTTTTCATTGACAATCGTTACGTGTCCCATTTTTCTGAACGGACGAGTTTCGCGTTTGCCGTAAATGTGTGGCGTAACGCCGTCAATGGCCATGATTTTTTCGATGTTTTGGTAAACTACTTGTCCGGAATAACCTTCTTCGCCCACCAAATTTACCATAATTCCGGCCACTTTGCTATCAGTATTGCCCAAAGGTAAGTTTAAAATAGCGCGTAAATGGTTTTCAAACTGCGAAGTATAACTCGCTTCGATGCTGTAATGACCCGAATTGTGTGGTCTTGGCGCGACTTCGTTTACCAGAATTTCATCGGCTTCCGTTTGGAACATTTCCACGGCTAACAAACCAATGTGGTTGAAGGCTTGCGACACTTGTAAAGCAATTTCGGTGGCTTTTTGGGCTACTTTTTCGTCTATACGCGCCGGACAGATTACATATTCTACTTGGTTGGCTTCGGGATGGAATTCCATTTCCACGACAGGATAAGTTTTGACTTCACCTGAAACCGAGCGCGCAACAATGACTGCTAATTCATTTTTAAACGGCACCATTTCTTCCGCAATGCATTCTACATCGGGCAGATGGTGTAAATCAATAGCTGAACGAACAATTTTTACGCCGTTTCCATCATAACCAAATTGGGCGCATTTCCAGACAAAGGGAAAGTCCAATTCGTCTTTTTCAAGTGATTTTTTCAAATCGCTTAAATCTACAAATCGTTGGTGAGGCGAGGTTGGAATATTATTTTCAACGTAAAAATCTTTTTGTTTTCCTTTGTTTTGAATGAGTCGCAACGTTTTGGGCGAAGGGAAAACCGGTAAACCTTCAGCTTCCAGTTTATCCAAAGCATCGAGATTTACATTCTCAATTTCGATAGTCAATAAATTAACCAGTTTACCAAATTGGTACACGGTATCAAAATCCATCAAACTGCCTTTGTAAAAAGCGTGAGCACCGAAACGACTTGGTGCTTCTTCGCTGGAGTCGAGTACATAGGTTTGGATATCGAATTTTCGGGTTTCGGCCAAAATCATTTTGCCTAATTGTCCGCCACCGAGGATGCCGAGTTTAAAATCGGAGGAAAAGTAGTTCATAGTGTTGTTGTAGTTGTGGCGCAAAGATAAGCAATCCTTAAAAATTATCGCAAACGTTTTAAAAGGTCTTTAACGGCTGAGCGATAACCCGGTGTTTGGTTTTCAAATGCTCGCGACAGGATGAGTTTGAGTTCTTCATTAATCCAAGCATGTCGTTTACCCAAATGGTACAAAGCCCTCATAGAATAAGCAGCATTGGCGGCTTTGTTGGTTTGAATCAGCCAGTCTAAACAAACTTCGATGATTTTTTCTTCTTGAGTTTCGGTTAGCGTTATCTTTTTACTTTCCGCCAAAAACAAACAAATTTTCGACAGAGAACGAATGGCCGAATCAGAAGTATAGCTTTTTAAATTTTGGCAAAAATCAGCTAAATGAGGTTTGATGAGTTCAAGCTTTTCCTCAAAAACCAATTCTAAAATCCAGCAGGCTTTGTGGTGGTTTTTGTCTTTGGTATTGTAACTGATTTGGAGTAAATCCGGTAAATATTCGGGATGATTCAAAATGAAATCTTTGTTGTCATCACGGCTTTTGCGATGTGCCGTGCTGTTGGCTATGGTTTTATAGTATTCCGGATTCATTTCGTAAATATATCTATTTTGCAAAAAAGTGTCAATACTTAGTCTTTAATACTTTATACTTGTTTAAATTTGCACCTTATTTTAAAATCAAATCAAAATGATACACTTACACGATAAATCCTTTGAGCCGTTTATTTCTTCTGAAGAAATTGATTTTGCGATTTCAAACATGGCCAAGCAAATGGACGATGATTTCTTTGATGAAGTGCCCGTTTTTATTGGTGTTCTGAATGGCTCTTTTATGGTGTTGAGTGATTTGATGAAAAAATACCGCGGCATGTGTGAAGTAAATTTTGTGAAAATGGCTTCGTATGAAGGCACACAAACCACGGGAGAAGTAAAGCAATTAATCGGTTTGGACCAAGATTTAGAAGGCAGAACGGTGGTGATTGTGGAAGATATCGTAGATACCGGTAACACAGTGGAAGAATTGAAAGCGATTTTCAAAGAAAAGAAAGTAAAGCATTTAAAAATTGCTACCTTATTTTTCAAACCCGAAGCTTATACTAAAGACATCAAAATAGATTACGTTGGGATGAGAATTCCGAACAAATTCATCGTAGGTTACGGTTTAGACTACGATGGTTTAGGCAGAAATTTACCGGACGTTTACCAATTGGCACAATAAAAAGTTGTCAGTTGTCTGTTATCGGTTAAAATCATAATCGTAACAAGCTGAATATTTAACTCATAACTTATAATTCATAACTCATAACTACTAAAATGATCAACATCGTTCTTTTCGGAAAACCGGGTGCAGGAAAAGGCACACAAGCTGAATTTTTAAAAGAAAAATACAATTTGACCCATCTTTCTACAGGAGATATTTTCAGATACAATATTAAAAATGACACCGAGTTAGGGCAATTGGCCAAAACCTTTATGGACAAAGGCGATTTGGTTCCCGATGAAGTGACCATTCAAATGTTGCAAAGCGAAGTAGATAAGAACCCGCATTCTGCCGGATTTTTATTCGATGGTTTCCCGAGAACTATTGCACAAGCCGAAGCTTTGGATCAATTTTTAGCGTCAAAAGGACAAAATATTACCGCAACGGTAGCTTTAGAAGCCGATGATAATATTTTGGTAGCGCGTTTGTTGGAAAGAGGCAAAACGTCGGGCAGACCGGATGATCAAGATGAAGAAAAAATTCGCAATCGTTACCAAGAATACAACGAAAAAACAGCGCCTTTAATGGATTATTACAAAGCGCAAGGAAAATTTCACGCGGTAAACGGAATCGGAACTATTGAGGAAGTAACCGAAAGACTAACCAACGTTTTTGACAAATTTTAATTGAAGGTTAACCGTTGGCACTAAAAAAGGACCAACAACAACCAACAACCAATTCCAATGGAAATACTCATTATTCTTTTTTTAATACTGTTAAACGGTGTGTTTTCAATGTCGGAAATCGCTTTGATTTCGGCACGTAAAAACCGTTTGGAAACAGCAGCCAAGAAAGGAAATACCAATGCTAAAGTTGCTTTGGATTTGGCCAATTCGCCCAACAAATTTTTATCTACCGTACAAATCGGAATCACCTTAATCGGGATTTTGACCGGTATTTATTCGGGCGACAAGATTACCGAAGATGTTAAATTGTTTGTAGAAGGATTTGAGGCGTTAAAACCTTATTCACACTCGCTTTCGGTAGGAATTGTGGTGGTTATTTTGACATTTTTCTCTTTGGTTTTAGGCGAATTGTTACCCAAAAGAATTGGCTTGAATTATCCTGAAGCCATTGCCAAAGCCGTAGCCGTTCCAATGAAAATGGTTTCGATTATCACGATGCCTTTTATTTGGTTGCTTACCATTTCAACCGATTTTATTTTGGATGTTTTCAAAATCAAACCTACAGCCGACGGTAAAGTGACCGAAGAAGAAATCAAAGCCATTATCAAAGAAGGAACCGAAGGCGGTGAAGTGCAGGAAATTGAACAAGATATCGTGGAGCGTGTTTTTCACATTGGCGACCGAAAAGTCAACTCGTTAATGACACACCGCAAATCAATAGTTTATCTTTCTTATGAAGATACGATTGAGGAATTAAAGGCCAAGGTTTTAGACGAATTGCATTCGGTTTATCCGGTTTGTAACGAGAATCTTGATGATGTGGTTGGCGTAGTTTTGCTCAAAGATTTGTTTTCGTCTTTTGAAAAAGAAGGCAAATTCAATTTAAAAACCATCACCAAAGATCCGGTGTATTTAATAGAACATACTTCGGCTTACAAAGCGTTGGAGAATTTTAAAAAATCAAAAGTGCATTACGCTTTGGTTACCGATGAATACGGCGTTTTTCAAGGGATTATTACGCTGAATGACATTTTAGAAGCTTTGGTTGGAGATGCGGCCGATTTTTATGAGGATGAATTCAAATTAATCGCTCGCGAAGACGGCACATGGTTGGTAGACGGTCATTATTCGTTACACGATTTTTTAACTTATTTCGATATGGATGAGTTGATTAATGATTATGATGTAACCACAGTGAGCGGTTTAATCATGACCGAATTAGGCAATATTCCAAAAACCGGAGAAAAGCTCATTTGGAACAAATTTGAAATAGAAGTCATCGATATGGATGGCGTGAAGATTGATAAAGTGCTGGTAAAAGCGATTAAAGAATAGTTAACGGTTCACAGTTGTCAGTTAACAGAAATACAACCGACAACCAACAACTGACAACCAACAACAAGAGAAAATGACAGAGGGAAATTTTGTAGACTACGTAAAAATATATGTTTCTTCCGGAAAAGGAGGAAAGGGATCTTCGCATTTGCACCGTGAAAAATTTATTGAAAAAGGCGGGCCTGATGGCGGTGATGGCGGTCGCGGTGGTCATATTATATTGAAAGGGAATAAAAGTCTGTGGACGTTATTTCACCTAAAGTTTGCCCGTCACGTCAAAGCCGGACATGGTGGTGATGGCGGAAGCTCACGCAGTACCGGTCATGATGGGGAAGACAAAATTATCGAAGTGCCTTTGGGAACGGTTGTTCGCGATAAAGAAACGGAAGAAATTTTATTTGAAATCACGGAACACGGAGAAGAAAAAATATTGCTGAAAGGCGGTAAAGGCGGTTTAGGTAATTGGCATTTCAGAAGTTCCACCAATCAAACGCCAAGATATGCCCAACCCGGAATGCCTGCAGAAGAATTGGACGTGATTTTAGAATTGAAAGTATTAGCCGATGTAGGTTTGGTTGGTTTTCCCAATGCCGGAAAATCGACTTTATTATCGGTGCTGACTTCAGCCAAGCCTAAGATTGCCGATTATCCTTTTACCACTTTGAAGCCGAATTTAGGAATCGTTGCCTACAGAGAATTCAAATCTTTTGTAATGGCAGATATACCGGGAATTATTGAAGGTGCAGCCGAAGGAAAAGGTTTAGGACATTACTTTTTGAGACATATTGAAAGAAATTCAACCTTGTTGTTTTTGGTGCCTGCCGATGCGGATGATATTAAAAAAGAATACGAGATTTTATTAGACGAATTACGTCGTTACAATCCGGAGATGTTGGATAAAGACCGCTTATTGGTGATTTCCAAATGTGATATGCTCGATGACGAACTAAAAGCCGAACTCAAGCAGCAATTGGACAAAGAATTTAAAGGTTTGCCGTATTTGTTTATTTCTTCAGTAGCCAATCAAGGTCTGACGGAGTTGAAAGACAAGTTATGGGAAATGCTCAATGTGGATACCGAAGAACCCGAGAACAGTCATGGTTTATAAAACAAAATCCCGTTATTCAGACGGGATTTTTTTATTATTATTTTTCGTTTTCATCTTGGCCGAAATAGGCAGCACCCATCCAGATTAGCCCAAATCCAATCCCTGCTGAACTAGCAAGTTGAAACATGTCAAAGATTAACCCTATTGCAACTCCCGAAATGGCGCAGATAAAAAATACCAGTAAAGCCTTTCTAAACGCGGGTTTCTTGGTTTCTTTCTTGACAAATGCTAAAAAGCCTTTTCCTTCTGTTTGATTTGCTTCCATAAACATATAGTTTAAATTTTTGTAACTGTTTTTTAAAATTTGATCTGAGGTTTTTTTATAAAAAAATGATTATTAGATAAATATAAAAAAATAATTGAAATAATACTTCGAATTTAAAGACAAACTTTTGGGAATGCTCAACGCAGATTCCGAATAACCGAAGTTTACTTACGGGATTTAAAGGCAAAACTTATATATTTATAAAGCTGTCCAAACGGGTAGCTTTTTTATTTCTAAAAATAAAGTTAAAATTTACTAAAACGTTGTAGTTTTATTTGAAGTTGTTCTTATAAATTAACAAAAAAAAGTATCTTCGCACACGTTTTTAGATTATTTGATGTAACAATTATTTTGTCGGATAGACTACTAACGTTCAAACTATTAACTTTATAACATTACAATGAAGAAAATTATTTTATCCTTGATTGCAGCCATTATGCTTGTTCCGACAAGTGTTAAAGCCGACGAAGGAATGTGGTTTTTGATGTTTATCGAAAGATTAAACCACAGAGACATGCAAAAAATGGGCTTGCAATTGACAGCCGAAGAAATTTACAGTATCAACAATCACAGTTTGAAAGATGCTATTGTACAATTTAACGGAGGTTGTACGGCAGAAATTATTTCTAAAGACGGTTTGGTTTTAACCAATCACCACTGTGGTTATGATGCTATTGCCGAATTGTCAACTGCAGAAAAAAACTTATTGAAAGACGGGTTTTGGGCAGCCAACAGAAAAGCGGAAATCAAACCTTCAAGTTTGTTTGTTCGTTTCTTCGTAAGAATGGACGATTGTACCAAACGTATTTTAGCAGTAGTAAATCCTAGTATGAGCGAGGCTGAAAGAGAAAAAGCTATCAATGCCGAAATTGCTAAAATCGAAAAAGAAAACAACGAAGGCGGAAAGTATACGGTTTCTGTTCGTCCTTTCTTCCAAGGCAATGAGTTTTACTACTTTGTTTACCAAGATTACAAAGACGTTCGTTTGGTAGGAACACCACCGGAAAGTTTAGGTAAATACGGTGGCGATACTGACAACTGGGAATGGCCGCGTCACACTGCCGATTTCTCCATGTTCCGCGTATACGCTGACAAAAACGGAAATCCTGCTGAGTATTCAGAAAATAATGTTCCGTTACAACCTAAACACTATTTACCGGTAAATATCAATGGTGTAAAAGAAAATGATTACGCTATGATTTTAGGTTATCCGGGTAGAACAAACCGTTGGATGCCGGCTGGCGGAATTGAGCAAAACGTTAAGTTTGCTTATCCTGCTTGGGTTGAAGGTGCCAAAACAGGTATGGATAACATGAAAAAATACATGGATCAAAGTGAGGCTTTGAACTTGGTATACGCTTCAAAATATGCTTCAACCGCTAACTATTGGAAGAACCGTCAAGGGATGATTGATGCTTTGACAAAATTCGGAACGGCTAAAACTAAAGCCGCACAAGAAGCTAAATTTAATGCTTGGGCTAATAAACCGGCTAACAAAGCAAAATATGGAAATGTAGTTGCCAATATCAATAAGTTTTATGCTTTGACTAACGAAAAGTCAAGACACGATAATTATTTGCAACAATTGTTCAGAACGACTTCTTTTGGTACTATCTCCAGAACATTGGGAAGACAATTAGATGCCTATGTAAAAGCAGATGCCACCAAACGTGCTCAAATGGCTCCGGCTATTGAAGAAATGGCTACAGAAATGTATAAAGAATTGTACATTCCGGCTGAAAAAGATTTATTAGCTGCTCAATTGAAAGTATATGCTACTAAATCTACCGGTTATGCTATTGCACCAATGGTGAAAAAAATCGGAGATGAAAACAACAATGATTTCAATAAGTATGTAAATGCTGCGTTTGATATGAGTATTTTTACTTCTTTGGAAAGAATTAAAGCTTTCTTGGTAATTCCTAGTCAAGGTGCCTTAGAGAATGATCCATTGTATGTGCTTTCTAATGATTTGTTGACTCATTTCAGTGCGAAATCAGATGAAATTGCTAAAGCTCAAAACGATTACAGTGCTTCTTTCCGTTTGTTGGTGGAAGGTTTAAGAGAATCTAAAATCGGCTCTATTAAATATCCGGATGCGAACTCTACTTTGCGTTTGACTTACGGAAAAGTACGTTCATTACCGGCTGATAAACGCAATGATGCTAAAATCAACAACTACACTACGCTTGACGGTCAAGTGAAAAAATACAAAAAAGGAGACCAAGAGTTTGATTTACCTTTGAAAGTATTGGAAATGAACAAAAACAGAGATTACGGTCGTTATGCAGATAAAGATGGTTCGTTACACGTTAACTTCTTAACCGATAATGATATTACCGGTGGTAATTCAGGTTCTCCGGTATTGAACGGTAAAGGAGAATTAATTGGTTTGGCTTTCGACGGAAACATTGAAGCTATGGCCGGTGACGTTATCTTTGACAGTAAATTACAAAGAACAATCAATGTTGATATTCGTTATGTATTGTGGGTAATTGAGAATTTCTCAGGAGCCAAACATATTGTTGACGAAATGACTTTGGTGAAATAATTTGTCTTAGTTTATATAATAAAAACGTCCCGAGTAATCGGGACGTTTTTATTTTTAGTCAAAAGTATTTTTAATGAATCAATTTCTTTTTCACCACTATACCGTTTTCCAAAGTAATTTCGGCTATGTAAATACCATTAGGATAATTGAAACTGTCGGAAAGTTGTTTCGATGTGTTAGCCAAATGGTACTTATTTATCAATTTTCCTGAAATATCATAAATGTTGATATTCTGAATGTAGGCACTCGATTCTACTTTAATAACGTTGTGGTTTATAACAGCAAAAGTGTTAGCGGTATCAGGATTATTTGTACCCAAAGCATTGGTCACATAAACAATTTCAAATCGGTTATCAAAAGTTCCGGCCGTAGTTGTAAAACTATAGTTGCTTTCTCTTAGATTATGGTCAATTCCCAATAAATTATCTCTTAGGTAAATGGATTGGTTTTCTGCAAACAAACCATCTAATTCATCGATGCCAATATTGTATATTCCACCAATAGTAACTCTAAAGCCTAATGGTACTATGTCATTTTCGTCAAAAGGTAAACCTCTTCCTTGGATGACTAATTTTCTATTGTCTAAAACAGAATAAAGGTCTATTTCATTGCTGGTAAAACTATTGCCGTCATAAAGTCTGTCATAACCATTTGTTGCTTCGGCTTTATAATTCACCATCATTTGTCTGAAATTATTTTCGTCGTATAAGTTAAGCCAAATTCTATTGTTTTCAGACAGGCCAACATTTGGGTTGCCCGTTCTGAAAAATTGATTGTTGAAATCGGCCGCACGCATACTGTTGTTGAAAGTAATATTTCCGTCAGCAAAAACTTGGGCAAAGAAACCT
>NZ_CAMLRU010000014.1 GCF_946482535.1 uncultured Flavobacterium sp. | reverse complement strand
AGTTTAGACTATGTGTACTGGTCATCACCGGTAGCCAATTATAGTTTGAGCAGCATTGCTTCGCCTTTGTCTTTTTGGGGCATGTACAAATGGAATACTACGGTAGCGAACACCAATGGCGGACAAGGCAATTGGGAAAGTGCCGCCGGTGATTCTATGATAGCCGGAAAAGGATACATCGCCAGCGGACCAAGTACTTTCAGCTCAACAGTCGCAGCCACTTTTACCGGAACCTTTACCGGTGTTCCAAACAATGGTATAGTTACAGTACCTATTGCCCGAGGAAGCGACACCAATACCGCTTATCACGTAGGCATCAATGGTTCAGAAATCAGCAATTACAGCGACAATTGGAATTTAGTCGGCAATCCTTATCCTTCTGCCATTAGAGCCAGCCAATTTTTATACGACAACAACACCAAAATTATGGGTAATGTCAAGCTATGGACACATGGTACCTTGCCGGCCATTATTGCCAGCCCGTTTTACAATTCATTCATATACAATTACAGTCCGGGAGATTATTTGACCTATAATTTCACCGGAACCAGTTGTTGTCCGGCTGCAGGTGCCGATTTATTCATAGGTTCCGGACAAGGCTTCTTTGTGCAAATGATTGACGGACCAGCTGCCACTGACAACATTACTTTTACCAACAGCTTAAGAAGCAACACCTACAGCAACAGTACTTTTTACCGATTGTCAAATTCCAATGTTTCCAATAGTATTGATGTTGAAAATCTGGAAAGAAACAGAATCTGGCTAGACATCATTGACCCCAATAACAATTCCGACAGAACTTTGTTCGGATACATTGAAAATGCTACTATGGGTAACGATAGTTTCTTCGATTGTATTACACAAAATACCGGAGGTGTAGCAGTCTATTCTCTATTAGACGAGGCCAAATTATCCATTCAAGGAAGGGCTTTGCCTTTTGATGTCTATGACGAAGTGCCAATTGGTGTCAATATCCCAACAGCCGGAAATTATTCCGTTGCCTTAGCTGCTATTGACGGTTTGCTCAACAACCAAAACATATATTTGAAAGACAATCTGCTCAACATTACGCATGATTTAAAAGCAAGTCCGTACCAATTTACTTCAGCAATCGGCATGATACACGACCGCTTTAAAGTGGTTTACCGTAATGATGCTTTGGACAACCCTGACTTTTCAAACAACAACCAAGTCAATGTGATTGTAAAAGATGAAGTGGCGGTAAGTTCCAATAATCTTCAAATGGAATCCATTATAGTTTACAACATACTCGGACAAAAATTAGACAGTTACTTTAATATCAACTCTAATTTCTTTACCCTTTCCAATTTGAGAAAAAACAATGCCGGGCTGTTACTAAAAATAAAACTACAAACCGGGCAAACCGTAATCAAAAAAGTGATTTACTAACTAAAGATATTTTAAAAAACGCCAAAAAGACCTTTGCTTTAAGTAGTCAAGGTCTTTTTCATTTTGATAAGCTTCACGCTCAAACGAAATCCTTCGGTAGGCCACTTGAAGATTCTTATGCTTGATTAATCGCAGCAAAAACTCTAATCCGTACCACATGAAAAAAGGCAAAACCAACAACTCCAATTGCTGCCGCAAATGAATCCTTTCGTGATGCATCAACACTAAATCCGACTTACTTTCTGGTGATTTCAAAAACACAAACGGAAAAACCGTTAAGCCTCTATAACCTTTTGGTATTAAATATTTAGAAACGATTAGTATCATTACTTATAAAGTCTTTAAATTTGTGCCTATGAACGAGCAAAATAATGAAAATAAATTAATCGAAGGCGAAGATTATTACTTAACGCCCGAAGGTTACCGATGTTTCACCGAAAAATACCACTTAAAACGCGGCTATTGCTGTCGTAGTGGTTGTCGTCATTGCCCGTACGGATTTGATAAAAAAACAGGAACGATTAAAAAAAGTAAGCAGTAGACAGTGGCAGTGTTCAGATAAAAAATTGGGCGTTCCCTTTCAGGTCGGGCTTTCCGTTCCAATCTTTTTTTCAAAAAGGATTTCCACTGCAATCCCTAACGCAAACAACAAACAAAACATAACTTACAACTAAACAATGACTTTTCAAGAACAAATTTTACAAGGAATTCCGGCGGTTTTACCACAACCCAAACCCTACGAACCACAAATAAACCACGCCCCAAAACGCAAAGAAATACTATCCGAAGACGAGAAAAAGTTAGCGTTGAAAAATGCCTTGCGCTATTTCGAACCGCAACATCACGCGACTTTAATTCCCGAATTCAAAGCCGAATTAGAAACTTACGGCCGTATCTACATGTACCGCCTTCGTCCCGATTACAAGATGTATGCCCGTCCCATTTCTGACTATCCCGGAAAATGCGAACAAGCCAAAGCCATCATGCTCATGATCCAAAACAATTTGGATTATGCTGTGGCACAACATCCGCACGAATTAATCACCTATGGCGGAAACGGAGCCGTGTTCCAAAACTGGGCACAGTATCTTTTAACCATGAAATATTTGGCCGAAATGACTGAAGAACAAACCTTAGTCATGTATTCCGGTCACCCAATGGGATTATTCCCTTCACATCCGGAAGCACCAAGAGTGGTAGTGACTAACGGAATGGTTATCCCTAATTACTCCAAACCGGACGACTGGGAAAAAATGAACGCTCTAGGCGTTTCGCAATACGGACAAATGACCGCGGGAAGTTATATGTACATCGGGCCGCAAGGGATTGTTCACGGAACCACTATCACGGTACTAAACGGTTTCCGAAAAATCAAAAAATCTCCAAAAGGCGGTTTATTTGTAACCTCAGGTTTAGGCGGAATGAGCGGTGCCCAACCTAAAGCCGGAAACATCGCCGGTTGTGTAACCGTTTGTGCCGAAGTCAATCCGAAAATCACCCACATCCGTCATTCACAAGGTTGGATTAACGAAATCATTGAAAATATAGACGATTTAGTACCTAGAGTTAAAAAAGCACTAGACAATCAAGAAGTCGTATCCATCGCTTATCTCGGAAATGTTGTGGATGTTTGGGAACGATTCGACCAAGAGAATTTACACATCGATTTGGGTTCCGATCAAACTTCGTTGCACAATCCTTGGGCCGGTGGTTATTATCCTATCGGATATACATTTGAAGAGTCAAACGACTTGATGGCCAATAATCCGGAAAAATTCAAAGAAGAAGTCCAAAAAACCTTGCGCCGTCATGCGGCAGCAATTAACAAACACACCGCCAAAGGAACTTATTTCTTTGATTATGGCAACGCTTTTCTATTGGAAGCTTCCCGTGCCGGTGCTGATATCATGGCCGAAAACCACATCGATTTCAAATACCCGAGTTATGTGCAAGACATTATGGGGCCGATGTGCTTCGACTACGGATTCGGACCATTCCGTTGGGTTTGTGCCAGCGGAAATCCCGAAGATTTAGCTAAGACTGACCAAATTGCTTGTGAGGTTTTAGAAGAAATGATGCAAAACTCTCCCGAAGAAATCCAACAACAAATGGCCGACAACATCCAATGGATTAAAGGCGCTCAAGAAAATAAATTAGTAGTAGGTTCCCAAGCCCGAATTCTTTACGCTGATGCTGAAGGCCGCATCAAAATAGCCGAAGCCTTTAACCAAGCGATTGCCCGTGGCGAAATTGGCTATGTTATTTTAGGCCGAGATCACCACGACGTTTCCGGAACGGATTCACCTTATCGTGAGACTTCCAACATCTACGACGGTTCTCGTTTTACTGCCGATATGGCGATTCACAATGTAATTGGTGACAGTTTCCGTGGTGCTACTTGGGTATCGATTCACAATGGTGGCGGTGTTGGTTGGGGTGAAGTAATTAACGGTGGTTTTGGTATGGTTCTTGATGGAAGTTCAGCAGCGTCAAGACGCTTAGAATCAATGCTTTTCTGGGATGTGAACAACGGAATTTCAAGAAGGAGTTGGGCCCGAAATGAAGGTGCCATTTTCGCTATAAAAAGAGCGATGGCCACGCAACCTTTATTGAAAGTCACCATCCCTAATACAGTTGACGAGCAATTATTGTAACTAAAACATACCGCTATGAAAAAGTTTGCCTTTTTTCCGATTTTTATTTTCTTACTGGCTTCCTGCAGTTCGGTCAGAGTCAATTCTGATTACGACAAACAAGTTGATTTTACCCCATACAAAACCTATGCGTTCCACAAACCCGGAATAGACAAAGCGGAGATTTCCGATTTAGACAAAAAGCGAATCCTGCGTTCCATAGACGAAACGATGACCGCTAAAGGCTTTACCAAAAGTGAAAATCCCGATTTATTAATTGCTTTTTTTACCAAAGAAAGAGAAGAAGTTAATGTCAACCAATTCAATGCCGGCTGGGGTTATGGCTGGGGTTGGGGTTGGAATCCTTATTTATGGGGCGGCAACACCACGGTTTCCAGACATACTGAAGGCACTTTGTACATTGACATTATTGATGCCAAGAAAAAAGAACTGATTTGGCAAGGTGAAGGCGAAGGTGTGCTAACCAAAGACACCAATAAAAAAGACGAGGTCATTAAAGAATTTGTGACTAAAATACTCGAACAATATCCACCGCAGAAGAAGTAAGGAGTTGGGAGATTTTAGTAAGGAGTAAAAATTAAAAAACCGCAATAGAAAATATTGCGATTTTTTTTTTTTTGCACTTAACCCTAGCCCGGATTGCAATGGCATCCTTTTTCTTTGCAAAAGAAAAAGATATAATGGAAAGCCGGATAAAGCTTCTAAAAATAAATTTCGAAAGTCATTTTATGATTTTTATCACACTTCTTTAACCTAAGATTTGTAAATTTACGAACACAACAAAATTACATTTATGGAAGCCCATTTTGAAAGCAACCCTTTGATTGACAGATTGCCAAAGCATTTAAAGCAGTTTATAAAACCGCAAGATTACGACGATTATACTCCGATTAATCAGGCGGTTTGGCGTTATGTGATGCGTAAAAATGTGGATTATCTTTCAAAAGTGGCACATGAATCGTACCTCGACGGATTGAAAAAAACCGGTTTAGAAGTCGATAACATTCCGAATATGTATGGCATGAACCGTATTTTGAAAGAAATCGGTTGGGCTGCCGTGGCGGTGGACGGATTTATTCCACCGAATGCTTTTATGGAATTCCAAGCGTATAATGTTTTGGTGATTGCTTCCGATATTCGTCAATTAGAGCATATTGAATATACACCCGCTCCGGATATCATTCACGAAGGTGCCGGCCACGCTCCTATTATTGCCAATCCGGAATATGCGGAATATTTGCGTCGTTTTGGAGAGATTGGCTGTAAGGCGATTTCGTCTTCTCGCGATTACGAAATGTATGAAGCGATTCGTTTGTTATCGATTTTAAAAGAAGCCGAAGACACGCCGGAAGAAGACATCAAAAAAGCCGAAGAGCAAGTCGATTTTCTGCAAAACAATATGGGAGAACTTTCGGAAATGTCCCGAATCAGAAACCTACATTGGTGGACAGTGGAATACGGCTTGATTGGAACAGTGGACAACCCAAAAATATATGGTGCCGGATTGCTTTCTTCCATTGGGGAAAGTGCTTGGTGCATGACCGATAACGTCAAAAAAATCCCTTATGACATTTCGGCTGCCGATCAAAGTTTTGACATTACCAAACCGCAACCACAGTTATACGTTACGCCTGATTTCGCGCATTTGAGTTTGGTTTTAGAAGAATTTGCCAATACTATGGCATTACGTACCGGAGGTTTATCAGGCATTAAAAAACTAATCCATTCTAAGGCTTTGGGCACCATCGAATTGAGCACCGGAATTCAGATTTCAGGTTTGTTTACCAATGTGATTGAACATGAAGGCAAACCGGTTTATGTACAAACTACCGGTAAAACCGCCTTGTCTTACCGCGAAAAAGAACTAGTAGGTCACGGTACGAATTACCATGCAGAAGGTTTTGGTTCACCGATAGGAAAACTAAAAGGAATTAATTTGGCTATTGAAGATATGAGTCCGCGTGATTTGCGCGCGTATGATATTTACGAAGCTGAAAAAGTAACTTTAGAATTCGAAGGTAATATTACTGTAACCGGTGAAATCATTACCGGTTCGCGAAATCTGCAAGGCGAAATTATCATCATCAGTTTTAAAAACTGTACTGTGACGCACAATGATACCGTTTTATTCCAACCGGAATGGGGAACTTACGATATGGCTGTTGGTAAAAAAGTGATTTCTGCTTTTTCGGGTCCGGCCGATGTGAATAGTTTTGACATGATTAGCCATGTTCCTTCTACGCATACCATCAAAGCCAAAAAATCGGCTGAGAGAGAAGAATTAGAAGGTTTGTACCTCAACATCAGAAACATTCGCGAAGGCAAACCGGCGGTACTTTCTGTTGAAAATACTTTTGATTTGGTGCAAAATAAACATCCGAAAGATTGGTTGCTTTCCTTAGAAATCGCTGAGCTTTGCGATAAAACCAACAATACAGAGCTGTTGCATAACGTTTTGATTCATTTGGAAAAACTCAAACAAAGTCGTCCTGAGATAGCCCATTTAATTTCGGGTGGATTGGGTTTGTTTTTGGAGAAAGTAAGTTTACAGCACTAATGTAACCTTTGTTACTGCGAGTCAATTCACTACAAAATATCTTTGCTGAGAAAATAACAATTATGGGATTATTAGATATTTTAGGTTTGGGAAGCAAATCGGAAAGCATTAAAGATTTTGTAAACAAAGGCGCTGTGATTATTGATGTGAGAACCGTTGGCGAATATCGTGACGGCCACATCAAAGGATCAAAAAACATTCCGTTAGACACAATTAACGGTAAACTAAACGAAATCAAAAAATTAGAAAAACCCGTTATCGTTTGTTGCAGAAGCGGCATGCGAAGTGCTCAGGCAGCATCGATTTTAAAATCGGCCGGTATTGAAGTGATTAACGGCGGCGGTTGGCAGAGTTTGGAGAGTAAACTTTAAATCAGATTGTTATTTTTTGCCTTTTGAATGGCTTCGAGCTTATTATGCACTTGTAATTTGTTGTAAATATTCTCGATATGCTTTCTCACAGTAGAAGGAGAAAGAAACAAATTATCAGCGATTATATTGTAGTTTAAGCCTTTGCTGAGTTGCTCCAAAACTTCTACTTCTCGTGTAGTGAGTTTGATTTCTTCCTGACATTTTTCTTCAAAATTTACAGGATTTCTAAGTAGTTTCAGGGTTTTTAAAGCGATAGACGGATTCATAGCTGCGCCACCGTTTAAGGTTTCTATAATGCCTTGGTGCAATTCTTTAGGGTTGACTTCTTTGAGCAAATACCCATCGGCACCAGCTTTGATGGCGTTGAAAATATTTTCATCGTTATCAAAAACCGTCAGCATGATAATCTTGATTTGCGGGTATTTTGACTTGATGATTTTAGTGGCTTCGATATCGTTGCAAACCGGCATTTCTATATCCATCAAAATTAAATCGATGCATTTGTTGGCTTCCAGTTTTTTCTGCAAATCATTGCCGTCGATGGCGGTGAATTTCAAAACCAAATCGTCAAAAAAAGAGAGTTTTTCGGCTACAGCTTTTTGCAAAAAAACATTATCGTCTACTATGGCTATTTTGGTTGACATGGCTAAAAATTATTAAACAAATTTGGCTCTTTTTTTTGAGGTAACATACTGATTTCCAAAAAAAGTCCTTTTCAAAATGTGATTTAGCTTGAATAAACCCCAAAATGAAAAGGACAACAATAAAAACAACCTAAGTGTTTTTTCTGTAAAAATCAATACCACTTGATTAGTCAAATTTGCCGAATTAATTTGATAAAAAAAATACGTCATTTGACGTATTTTTATCAGTGTGGCAGATTTTAAAAAAATTAGTGTTTCTTGAGTCGAATACAAATTTTGGTTCCGGTTCCTTTGGCAGAAGTAATATCAAACAATCCGCCATTATCAGTGATTCGTTTGCGCATGTTATGAAGACCATTGCCAAGTGCGACTTGTTCAATATCAAAACCATTGCCATCGTCAGTTATGGTGATTGAAATAAAATCTTCAACAGGCATGATACTGATATTGATGTTATTCGGATTGGCATATTTGATACTGTTGTTGATGGCTTCTTGAATGGTTCGGTACAAATTCATGCCTTCTACTGAAGTAAATTTTACATTTTTGAGCGATGTCTCTACGTCAAAATTAAAATGAATATCTTCTTTCGCTTCTTTCGCTTTTTCAATAAAATTATGGATTCTGGCTTGTAAATCTTCAAAAGTAATTTCGCTTTTATTCATCGCCCAAATCGTATCCCGAAGCTCAATAATGGTTGCTTTAGCAAAGTTACTGATGCTTGAGAGTTTATCGTCTAACTTGGCGTTTTGTATATCAAAAGCATATTTAATATTATCCACCGAGGAAATAATAAACGTTAATTGAGAACCGATATTATCATGCAAATCTCGTGAAATGTCCAAGCGTTGTTCCTGCAATTTGTTTTGGGTTTCAATTTTGGCAATCGCCGATTTGAGTTCAAATTCCTGCTGTTGTTGTTTGTTTTTGAGTCTTTGTTGACGGTAAACCAAATAAACAATGACCAACAAAGCCACCGAAATTAAAACCGCTATAATGAACTGGGTTTGCTTTTCTTTGATTTTGAGTTCACGGGTGGCAATTTCGGCTTTTGATTTTTGGAGTAAACGCTCTTTTTTCTCGGTTTGGTATTTGGTTTCTAATTCTGCCGTTTGTTTTTCGGCTTTGCTGATTAATAATTGTTCATCTAAAACCGCTAACTTGTCTAAATAAAAATCAACACTGTCGGGTTTCTTCAGATGAGAATATACCGTAATTAAAGACTTGTAGTTTTTTTGGAGTTTTTCGTTGTGTTGGGTTTGCTCAAAAAACTTTCGGGTGGTCAACAATAATTTTTTAGCTTCATCATATTTTTTATTGGTGGTGAATTCCAGAGCCAGATTTAAATCGAAGTTGGCTTTGTCTAAATCCGAATTCAGTTCTTCGCGTACTTGTTTTGATTTTTGGTACAGAGCCAAAGCATCTTTAGACTTTTTTTGTTCTGATTTGACCGAAGCAATATTGTTGAACCCGCTCGAAATACCTTTTTTATTTCCGACAGCCGTACAAGCTTTTACACTTTTATCATAAAATTTCAGCGCATTAATCGTGTCTTGCATGTGCAAATAAACATTGCCCAAATTCAAACAAGAAACACACAATTCTTCTTTAAAATCATTCCTTTCCTGGTATTGAATAACCTCACTGATGTACTTTAACGCTTTGGGATAATTTTTAAGTTTGAGGTGAATTAAGCCGATATTTCCCTTGATGATGCTGGTGTTTTTTTCATCTTTTACACTTTCAAAATACTCCAAGGCTTCCAAGAAAGACGCCATGGCTTGTTTGTACTGGTGTGTTTTTTCATAAATATTGGCTAAGTTATTATTGATTTTGGCCACGCCTTTCACATCTTTTCTGAGCTTTCTGATTTTGTAGGCTGTCAAATAATTTAATTTAGAATTGACAAAATCGCCTTTGATAAAATAAACCGCACCGATATCACTGTATACTTGCGCCATCAAAATGGAATCGTTTAGTTTTTTGGACTCAACTACCGCTTTTCCGCCATAATGCAAAGCCGAATCTATACTGATTTTAGAATAATACCATGTCAAATCCGAATAGATGGTTGCCGTTTTTTTGGCATCGGGATTGGCTTTCAAATCTTTTTTCAAACCATCGATAATGTCTTGGGCATTTTGGGCATTTAGCTTGATAGAAGCCAAAATTAAAAACAGAAAAAGCAGTGATTTTTTCATAAGCTCAACTTACAACAATATGGTGATTTTGGTTCCCGATTCAGTACTTTGTAAATCGAGTTTCCCGTTGATTTCGTCGATTCTTTTTTGCATATTCAGTAGGCCGTTGCCTTTTTCTACTGTCTTTAAATCAAAGCCTTTCCCATCATCACGGATAACAATTTGAATTTTATCGGCTACTTTTTCGACTTCTATGTCAATGTTTTTAGCTTCAGCATACTTGATACTGTTATTGATAGCTTCCTGTATGGTTCGGTAAATATTCATGCCTTCCACTGAGGAAAACTCCAAGTCTTTACAATTGGTTCCGACCGTAAAATTAAATTGAATATCGCTTTTGGCTTCTTTCGCTTTATCGACAAAATTGTGAATGCGGGTTTGCAAATCTTCGAAAGTAATTTGGCTCTTATTCATGGCCCAAATCGTATCGCGAAGCTCAACAATCGTGGCCTTGGCAAAATCACTAATCCCGGAAAGTTTACGGTCGAGCTTAGTATTTTGAATATCAAAAGCATACTTAATATTATCCACCGAAGAAATAATAAACGTGAGTTGCGAACCAATGTTGTCGTGTAAATCTCTCGAAATTGTGAGTCTTTGTTCCTGTAATTTATTTTGGGTTTCAATTTTGGCAATAGCCGAATTAAGTTCAAACTCTTGTTCCTTTTGCTTGATTTTCATTTTTTGTTGACGGTAAACCAAATAAACAATACACAGCAAAGCCAATGATATCAATCCTAGTATTAGAAACTGCGTATTTTTATTTTCGATTTCTATTTCGCGTTCCCTGATTTCAGACTTTGACTGTAATAATTGTTTTTCTTTTTTCTCGTTTTGGTATTTGGCTTCCAATTCGGAAAAGGTTTGCGCTCGTTCCACATCAAAAACCGAATCCCTGATTTTGATATAATTCTCTTGGTCTTGAACTGCTTTTGAGAGATTATTTCGCTTCTTGTTGAACCTAGCCCTTTGGTAATAAAAATCCCTTAATTTTTCTGCGTTATCACTTTTTTTGGCATACAAATAAGCTTTTTCAAACAACTTTTCGGCTTCTTCAAAATCATCTAGTTCGTAGGCGATAGTCGCCAAATTGGTATAATTTGTTGCGCGTTCATAGTAGTATTCATTGTTTTTTACTCCATTATTAACCTCAAAATTTTTATCGTTGATTTGAAGTGCCGTAGTTATCCATTTTTTGGCTTCTTTGTATTTTTTTTGCTTTAATAATGTATTTCCGATGTTGTTGTAAGTTTCACCTATGTAGAGTGTGTCCTTTCCTTTGTAATATTTAAACACTTTTTTGTGATAATACAAAGCACTATCGGGTTTGTTCCAATCGTCAAAATTAATTGCAACCGCATTCAATGCGTTGCTAATCATATCGGGTGCTTTCTTTTCTTGGCTTTCCCAGAACTTTAAAGCTTTTTTACCATAAAAAACGCCTTTTTGATAACTCTCAAAATCATGATAAGTTAGGGAAAGTGTGGCATTGAAAAAGGCGATCCAATTCTCTTTTTTTTCTTTCTCAGCTACTCTGATGCCTTGCAATGAGAAATCAATAGCTTTGTCATATTGGCCTTGCTTACGGTAAACTTTTGTAAGGTTGTTATAAACAGTCAATAACGAACTAATATCATTACCGTTTTTTAAAAGCTTTAATGCTTTTTGACCGTAAACAATAGCACTGTCTAATTGATTGTAATCACAACAACGGGCGTTTTTACAAAAATAATATTGGGCTTCGTCTTCGGGAGTTTTGATATTTTTTTTAGCAACTTTAAAATAATAATCCGAAGAATCCTGAGAAGTAAAAGCTTTGCCAAGTAATTTTTTGACATCCTGGGAATTTGCCTCTACCGAAAACAGCAACGCTATGAGTATGAAGTGGTAAAAATTTTTCATGTAGAGATTGTATACCATAAATGTATTAAAAATGTTAAAATTTTCAACGCTTACATTTCTTTTTTTGGATATAAATCTTCCATCAATTGATAATTCAATTCGAAAACATTCTTATTTAATACAGCATTAACTTCTTTCATTTTAACTTTCAAATCGTCTGAAAGTTGTAGTTGAAGAGATTGTTTCTGGTATTCCTCATTGAGCTGCACCATAAACGCCTCCAGAGGTTTTATTTTTGACGCGAACGAATCTCTTTCTGAGAGCAATTGGCGCAACAGATAAATAATAAGTCCGATTAATATCAGAAAAATGATGATCAAAAAAATTGTCATACCTAATTGAATGTAGCCTGTAAAATTCCATCAAAAAAGAGCCAAAAAAAATACGGCATACGCCGTATTTTCCAATATCAAGATGAGCTGATTATTACAGTTCTATTCTGAATGATCCGTTGGTTACATTTTTGGTGCTACCGCTGCAATCATCACCGTCTCTTACTTCTTTTCCTTCAAAACTAAAGGTTCCTTCAATCTTGTTAGCATCTACAAAAGTAATTTCGATAGTTCCGGTTGAGCTGTCACAAAAAGCCGAATTATAAGTCACCACTTCAAAGGTGCTGGTGTTGACATCTATGTAAGTTAGGTTTCCTGTGTAAGCACTACTGTTGCTCAATGCTCCAACATCATAGGTTCCAACGTCTAAAGTGCCGTCAAGCGCATACAATTGGATTCCTATAGATTTCCCGGTGGTTGAGGTTCCTGTTAGAACCAAATTCCCTGAAGAATAAGCGCCGCTGGCAAAAGTTCCTTCTGCTAAAAAGTTACTGCCGCCCGGTTTAGCTTTTACAAAAGTTCCTGTGGAAGGACCACTGAATCCACCTCCGCTACCTCCATCATCACTGCTGCAAGAAATAAACAATGTTGACAATGCCGTTGTCAATACAACTCCAAAAATTTTTAATTTTTTCATACTATTTAAAGGTTTAAGTTATAGTACAAATCTTGTTTTTTACCCTTAGACAATCAATAAGGCATTTGTCGTATTTTAACAATATTTATCTATCAATTTTTCATTAAATCTGCTTTCGGAATGGGGATAAATTTTAAAACGTTGGTCTCGTTTTGACTAGAAATATAGTAAAGCATTTGATTCGTTTCATCATAAAACGGTAAACCGTCAAAATCGGTGGTATTGACTTTACTTCCCAGATTCACTGGCTCCGACCAATTTTTCCAAGTCTCATCTAATCGATACGAAACATAAATATCATAACTGCCAAAAGCACTAAATCCGTCACTGCTGAAAAGCATGGTTTTGTTGTCTGAAAGCAATTGGCACATCCCTTCATCTGCCGCCGAATTAATTGCTTTACCCATATTTTGCAAGAAACCATAAGTCCCGTCTTCTTTTTGTTGAGCAAAATACAAATCGCTTCCGCCTTGGGAAAAATCGGTTTCTATGCCCATGATTAATACTTTTCTGTCGGTGGTGAGGAAAGCTTCGGCGGTATCATCATAATTATTGAAAGCTGCCACTTTCAGTTGGCCTAAATTCTGATAATCCCCATGGTTTACAACAAATAATTCAAAGCCGGATTCGGTAGTTCCGGGAGTATGTGGCACTCCGCCTTTCAACATAAAATTATTACCTATACATCTTACATGATTATATCTGTCATTGGTATTAAGTGCGGGTTCTGCTTTTTTGTTGCTCCATTTTCCACCGACATCTTTGGTAAAAGAATATATTTCGTTCTTGACATCGCTTATCGCGGTTACAAAAAATTGATTCCCATCAGCGGAAACCGTACAACTTGAGGGAACGATTTCTGGTAATGACAAAACTTGAGCTACAGGAAGTGTTTCAAAGATTGATATTGTATTAACCGCGGGTTGAATGGGCACTTCAGAATCGGAAATCCCTATCGCATCTATTTCCTTTTGTCCGGGAAGCAACGCAAAATTGAATTCCACTCGAACAGCCACTACGCCCGAAACAGCTTCATCCAAAATGGCATATTCCACTCCGGGATTGACCACATCAGGACTTTCCTGAATTTTTCTTCGCTTGCGTTTGAAATAATAGTTACGGTCGGCCGGAATGGTTGCTTTGAATGTTACCGTTTTATAATTGGCTTTCCGTGACCAAACGCGTTTGTATTTCCCTGAACCATCATCAACAGCCACACTAACGACACAACCGGCGCTAAGGTTTTCAAATATGGCTACTTGCTTTACGGTTTGCGGTTTTTCAAACCCAACTTCCACCCATTCATAACCATCCAAAGCTTTTTTAGGTGTCCAAGCATTCGGGCTGCTGCCACCTTGCGGAAAAACATCGGGTTTGCCCAATATCCTTTTGATACTGTGTTGCTTTCCCCCTAAATCAGAGGAAAACTTGATTAGTTTATTAGCCCATTGTACTTGCTGAGCATTGACAGAAAAAAAGACCAAAAGTAAGGCCCAAAATAAGGTTTTATTTTTCATATTGGTTTGGGTTAAAAAAAAGGACTGCAATTGCTTGCAGTCCCAACTAACATCTTATAAAACTCAATTATTCACTTTGATTTTCTCTACTTTTTTGCCTTTGAACGCGAAGATAAATTCCCCGTCATCAGTAATGTCAATTCCGGCACCATATTGTGGGCTTCCGCCTTTTCCTTTCGACTGAACTGAACCTTTGGTTTCCCCATTGGTCATGTCAATACCGTAGATGATGTTTTTGCTGTTTCTTTGGTCTCTTAAATAATAGTTTCCTTCTATTTCGTAGAAATAATCAACGCCTCTGATTTTTTCGGTGGCATAGATTCTTTTACCATCTTTTTTGGAATAAGAGGCCAAACCTTTTTCAGAAAGCACAACTACATTTTCACCAAAATCAATTACATCTGTTGCTTTTCCTACTTTAGCATCATTGTGCTTTACATCAAACAATTGGTTTCCGGAAGCAATGTCATAGCCATAGAATTCATCTCCATCACCCACAAATAAGGTTTTGTTATTCTCTAAAATAAAATCGGTGATGCGTTTGTCAAATTTCTCGGAACGCCAAGCTGTTTTTCCGGTATTGTCATCTATACACAATACCGAATTCTTTTGGGCTTTGTAATCCCAATAAATATATGGAACCCATTGTTTAACTGAACCGCCACCAAAAGCAGATGCCGCACCAAATCCGCTAGAGGTTTCTTCCAATCGGTATTCTTGTACTTGCACCTTTCCGCCCACTTGCACCAAGACTTTGTCGCCGGATTTATAGATATTCGGCATACAAAATGCACCGGTAATTTTTTCTGAAGCCCAAAGTAATTTTCCGGATTCTAAATCGTGTTTTTCTACATATTTGGTTCGGTCTCTGGTTCCTAAAATTACGATATAGACCGCATTATCCGTAAACAAAGGATCGGCAATAGTTCTGTAAATTTTAGAACGTTTTCCACCACTAAACAAACCGCCTTTGGCTCCGGCCATATCGTTTTCATAAGTCACTTCCCAAAGCTTTTGACCATTGTTGATGTTGTACACTTGTAATCCGTCTAAGTACATGTACAACTTATCGCCTTTAATCCATAAATCTACAATGGCTCTTCTGGTAACCAACTCTTTTTCGATAGTTCCTAAAAATGTAGCGTCCCAAAGAATTTCCCCGTTGACCGCATTGATTTTCACCAACTGATTTTTAAATCCGGCAAATAAAGCGCCTAAGGCTGTTGGCTTGAAGTTGATCATGATGATTTCGTTTCTGCTTGCGTCATAAATATATTTTCCAACGCCGCCTTTGAAACGATTGGTTTCCCAAATTTTTTCTCCGGTATTGGCTTTAACCAAAATCACCGACGCTTTTTGTGAAATCAAGAAAGCATCTAATTCAAAAATATATTTTACGGTTTCTAATTCGCCTTCGTCTCCACCATCTTCCGCTTTGGTTCCTTTTTGAATTAAGTTTTGGTATTCTTCTGAATTCCACAACTCTTTCCCGGTGGCTATATCAAGTACGGCAACTCTGTCAGTGCCTAATTTTCTTTCATCGAAGAGAAACAAATAACCACCTTTATCATCTCCTTTTTGAATTACATATTGGTATTCACATTTGTTGGTTTTGTTGGTGGTGATTTTTTTGTAATCGCCACTCCAAATGGTTTTTCCGTTTACATCTAAAACGGTAGCAGAATTATCATCGGTTGCCAAAATGTATTTTCCATTGTTAACAGAAACCGCCAATCTTGACGCTTTGTTGTCGAATTCTGATTCCCAAACGGTACCAAAACTTCCCGATTTTTTTCCGGCCGATTTGCCTTTCCCCAGAAGTTTACCAAACTGGGCGTTTGTGGGTAATGTGACTGCTAAACTCAGCACCAACATTACTAAACTAATTTTTCTCATGTTTTATTGTTTTTATTGTTAGGGTTAAAAAGTAACAGTGTAGCGAATTTTATATCGCTGTTGTTTTTGCAGTTTGAATTTGAATTTGTGATCCAGAATGTAGCTCGACATGAAGTTGATAAAGTCGATATTCTTGATGTCGCTGTCTACTTTGAAGAAAGTAGAGACTTTCCCGTTTTGCACTACTCCGATGTCGATGACCATAGTGCCTTTGACCTCAGCATATTTTTTGTTTTTCTTTTTCAGAAAGTCTTCAGATTGAAATACTTCGTCGATTTCTTTGGTTACGGTTTCTGCAACAACTTCTTCATCCGTCAATACCGGTCGTTGTGCCGATACTTGTTGGGTTGCAAGCATTACCAAAGTCAACACCAAAAGGGTTTTTATTGTTTTCATGGTTTAGGTTGTTAAATTGCATAACAAACCTATAGCGAAATACTTAGGCAGGAAATACGGCAAATGTCGTATTTTGTTAAAATTCGAAATGCGGAAACTGACTTTGCAGCTTGACTATCTTTTGGTTAAGGGTTTCCAAAAACTGTTGGTGGCTTTTTGTATTCGGATTAAAAGGGCGATGTGCTAATCCTTTTTGAATGTTGCAAACCTCTTGCATGGTAGCAAAACAATTGGGGTTGACATAATTTTCGAAAAAGCGAATCCAAATGTAATCAATGGCTGCTTGGCTTGGATGCAACATATCATCGGCATAAAAGCGATAATCTCGGAGTTCATCCATCATGATTTCGTATGACGGGAAATAGTTGGGTGTTGGGTGTTGGGTGTTGGAGGCATTAACAGCAGCAATCAAATGTGCTTTGCTGCGCTGGTTTTCCTCGAAACCGTCTTTAAGATGACGCACCGGAGAAATGGTGAAGATGAATTTACAATCGGGATTAACTTTCTGAATTAAAGTGATTGTATTCTGGATAGATTGTTGAATGGTTTCGGGGGATAGAATTTCTTTTGAAAATTCACTTTGTGGCACTTTATGACAATTGGCCACAATTTCGTTGGTCGCATTTGACCGATAAACCCACGACGTTCCGTAAGTGATTATGATATGAGTAGCTTCGGTGATTTGGCGGTGCATGCTTTTTACAGTATCGTTTACTCTTTGCAAAAAAGCATCCTTATCTACCTGACTTACTTCAGAATGAACCTCAAAACAATGCCACAAATCGTTGTGAAAGAAAATATCGCTCTCAATAAACAATCTTTGATTCACTATTCTGTCCACCAACTTCTCAATGGAAACCGGATTAAAGATAATCCCGAAAGGATTGGTATCGATTCGGAATTTAAAATAATCGAATTTCTCGCCCATATTTTCCGCAAAGCAAGAACCCAACAATAACAACTTTGAGTCGTAATTTATGGAAAACTCGTAGGGCTTTACGGGAACTTTAGTGGTGAAATTCATTATTTATCGGTTTGTTTTCAAAAGTACAAAATCTGAATAAAAAAACCCTTTCCTTGACAGTGGAAAGGGTTTTCGGGATTTGATTATAGTGTTTGACTTACATTTATTTGTAATATTGGAAATTATAAGAAGTGTTTTCTACTTGATCTGTACTGAAAATAACAGTTGGATAATTGTCTTGGTTATAATCTCCATCGAACGAAATGGTATGATTCAAGTTTCCGTTATTATCGTATGAATTTTGCACCAAAAGATTGTGATCCATACCAAACAATCCGTCTGCAATAAAATGATATATTTTGATTGCTTTCATACCGGTCACATTTTTCATAGGGTGATTGGCGTTGTCATATTCATAGGTTAGCGCATAAGTCAAGGTGTTTGAAACATACTCTTTTCTTGTGATTTCACCGTTGTTAAAATGATAGGTTTCAACTGCATCAGACAATGTATTTTGCGTCTCTAAATTCCCGCCAAATGTGGTTACAGTAACTGTTCCGTCAAGGTTATGACTGAATACTTTTTTAGAGCCGAAACTGTTTGCAAATGTCAATTTCAAGGCTTCAATCAATCGGTTACTGCTATCGTAAGTAAACATTGTTTTTTCTGAAAGATGACCATTGCTGTGGTAACGACTGATTTCGGTTATTAAATCGTTTGTATAAGTGTATTTGTAATAGCCGTTTCCATCGGTTTGATTATCAACGGAAAAAGTCACCTTAGACAACTTGGTTCCCTTGTAGCTAAAACTATATTCAGCATGAGTACCAAAAGAAACAGAAGTCAATTTTTTAAGTAAAATAGCTGAAGTTCCGGAATTATCATCGGTAGTACAAGAAGTCATCGATAAAACGACAACCAAAAAAATAGCGAAGTATTGGAATAAATTTTTCATAATCACATTAGTAGTTTTGGGGTATTCAATTGCTGGGGCTTTTTGAGTACGATTCAAATGTAAAAAGGCAATTCTCGGTAGGAAAAATTTTTCGATATAGTGTAAATAAATCTGTTATTCGGCAACTTTCAACCCCAAATTTACCGTTTATCGATAAAACAAAACCCATTCAAGTCATTGATTGAATGGGTTTTATTTGAAATTAAAATATTGAAACACTAATATTGTACGGCTGTTATTCGGGTTAAATAAAGTGTATTTCCGCCCAATTCTTCATTGGTATAATAATCAAATCTTGTGGGAAACTGACGCTCATCGTATTGCAAAGCATATTCCTTTGCAATGATATAACTGGTATACATAACCCCGTTCATGTAGGCATCAATATAACTGTAATCCGACACCAAGTTATTGGTATTGATTTCATTCACCCACGGCAATAACAAAGAATAACCCTGGATGTTCTTGTAAGGATTTATTTTGGCATCATAGTCAAACAAACGCTCAACATAGTTTATCTCATTAGTACTCGAGTTGTTGAAAGTATATACATAATCATCTTTCGTCAAATTTCCGTTCTCAAATAACAGCGTTCCGTTGATAGTTTCGGTAGGATTTGAAATTGAACTGCTGTAAATCAATTTTTGATAAGTAACTGTTCCGTCCGCTTGGTGGACATATGAGATATTTTCGTTTCTGTTGGTTAACAAATCAAACTTGTCATAAACGCTTAATTTTCCGTTGCTGTAGCCGAAATTCTCCACAAAACGAATCACATCAGCTTCATAGGATTCTACTTTGGTGATAAAGTCACCGGTGTAAGTAAACACTTTTTTCTGCGAAGCATTATAGAAAATCTCATTGAGTTTATTGCCGTTGTAAATAAAAATTCCTTCTCTTGAACCAATTGTATTACCACTATCTTGATAGTAATCTATGGTTTTACTGGGAAAATTCAATAACTCAACCGGTGCCGGCGCATTAATATCCTCGGAGCAAGAGGTCAAAACCAGAGCTAATAAGGACAAAATTGAAACTATCTTTTTCATATGATTATTTTATAAAGTCTATGGCTTTCTCCAAAGCTTCTTTTATTCCGGCAGCATTTTTTCCTCCTGCTGTGGCAAAAAACGGTTGTCCTCCGCCACCGCCTTGGATATATTTTCCCAATTCGCGTACAACTTGTCCAGCGTTTAGGTTCTTCTCGGCTACTAATTCTTTCGAAATATAACAAGTCAACATCGGTTTATCATCCTCGGCTGTAGCTAAAACCAAAAATAAATTGGTTCCTAAATTTCCTAATTCATAAGCCAAGTCTTTGGCGCCTTCTGCATTCAAATCGACTTGCGTCGCTAAGAATTTTATTCCGTTTACTTCTTGCAATTGAGAAGCCAATTCCCCTTTTAAATTTTTGGCTTTTTCTTTTAGTAACTGCTCAATTTGTTTTTTCAATTTGGCATTATCCTCTTGCAAAGAAACCACAGCTTTTATGGTATCTTGCGGATTTTTCAAGGCTTCTTTAATCGATGCCAAAGCATTTTCTTGTTGCGTAAAGAAATCTTTCACCGCATCGCCTGTAATCGCTTCTATACGACGAATTCCGGCAGCAACAGCGCCTTCTGAAACAATTTTGAAATGCCAAATCTCTGCCGTATTTTTAACGTGAATTCCTCCACAAAGCTCTTTGCTTTCGCCGAATTCAATCATACGAACCGTATCACCGTATTTTTCTCCGAATAATGCCATCGCGCCTTTATCCAAAGCTTCCTGAATCGGGATATTTCTGTATTCTCCCAATTGGAGTTGGGCTTCAATTTGGGCATTAACACTGGCTTCTACCTGACGCAATTCTTCGTCAGTTACTTTACTGAAATGCGAAAAGTCGAAACGCAAATAATTCGGATTTACTAATGAGCCTTTTTGCTCTACGTGTGTTCCTAAAATATTTCTCAAAGACAAATGCATCAAATGCGTAGCCGAGTGATTTTTGGAAGTCGAAGTTCTCAAATCGGTATTGACCTTGGCCACAAAAGCAGCGTTTACATTTTCCGGCAATTGTTTGGCGAAATGTAAAATTAGGTTGTTTTCCTTTTTGGTGTCGATGATTTCAATAGTTTCATTAGCAGAAACCAAAGTGCCTTTGTCACCTACTTGCCCACCGCCTTCCGGATAGAATGGTGTGTTATCTAAAACGATTTGGTATAAAACACCGTCTTTCTTAGAATCGACTTTGCGGATACGGGTAATTTTGACTTCATTTTCGGTTTGGTCGTAACCCACGAACGTTTCCACATTACCCGGAATTAATACTTGCCAATCTTCGGTAGAAACTTCGGAAGCGGCACGGGAACGGTCTTTTTGTTTTTTTAATTCAGTGTCGAATTCTGATTCGTTAAACGAATAGCCTTTTTCTTTTAAAATCAAAGCCGTTAAATCTTTCGGGAAACCGAACGTATCGTACAATTCGAATACTTTTTCGCCTTTGACTTTTTTACCCGAAGTTTCGGCTACGACTTTATCAAGCAATTGCAAACCTTGGTCTAAAGTTCTCAAGAAAGATGCTTCTTCCTCACGGATAACATTAGTCACCAATTGTTGTTGGGATTTGATTTCCGGGAAAAACTCGCCCATTTGTTCGGCTAGAACCGGAACTAATTTATTAATGAACGGTTCTTTCGTATTTAAAAACGTAAACCCGTAACGAATCGCGCGACGTAAAATTCTTCGAATCACATAACCTGCGCCACCGTTTGATGGCAACTGACCATCGGCTATGGCAAAAGCTACGGCACGAACGTGGTCTACGATTACTCGAATGGCAATGTTGATTTTTTCTTGGTTGTCGGTTGTTGGTTGTTGGTTGTTGGTTGTATACTTTAAATTGGTAATTTCTTCTACTTTGGCAATTAATGGTGTGAAAACATCCGTGTCGTAATTGGAAGTTACGTTTTGCATGGCCATACACAAACGCTCGAATCCCATTCCGGTATCTACGTGTTGTGCCGGTAATTTTTCCAAACTACCATCGGCTTTGCGGTTGAACTCCATAAATACGTTGTTCCAAATTTCCACTACTTGTGGATGATCGGCATTAACCAAACTTCTTCCTGAAACGGTAGCTCTTTCGGCATCGGTTCTTAAATCGATGTGGATTTCGGAACACGGACCACACGGACCTTGGTCGCCCATTTCCCAAAAGTTGTCTTTTTTGTTACCTAGGATAATTCTATCTTCTGAAACGTATTGCTTCCATATATCCCAAGCTTCTTGGTCAAACGGCACATTTTCAGCCGGATTGCCTTCGAAAACCGAAACATACAAACGGTCTTTATCTAATTTCAAGACTTCGGTTAGGAATTCCCATGCCCAAGCCAAGGCTTCTTTTTTGAAGTAATCGCCAAAAGACCAGTTGCCCAGCATTTCGAACATGGTATGATGGTAAGTATCAAAACCTACATCTTCTAAGTCGTTGTGTTTTCCTGACACACGAAGACATTTTTGGGTATCGGCGATACGTGGACTTTTAGGTGTACCATTTCCTAAAAAGTACTCTTTGAATTGTGCCATACCCGAGTTGTTGAACATCAGGGTTGGATCGTCTTTTAAAACGATTGGAGCGGAAGGAACAATTAAATGTCCTTTGCTTTCAAAGAATTGTAAGTAGGCTTTTCGAATGTCTTGTGATTTCATTATTAATAGTTTCAGGTTTAAAGTTTCAGGTTCCAAGTTGAAAACTGAGGTTCTAGAAAATGGTTTACTGTTTAGCCCCGATTGGCAATCTCGTCTTTTGGGACGAGACAGAAAGCGGGAAAATGGTTTAGCAATGGCTCAGACGTTTCGCTCCTAATGATTAATACTCCTAAAAATTCGAGGACAATTAAATAAATTTCGGATATGACTGAAACATTTGTTAAATTTGTTCGTACAACCATTGTTTTCTTAAAACAAGCACAAAAATAGTATAAAATCAAAGATGGCGAAAAAAGTAAAGTATTATTTCGATACCGAAAGTTTGGCTTACCGAAAAATTAAGCCGAAACTATCCAAAAAGCTGGGTTACATTGGGTTGTTTTTACTTTCATCAGGATTGTTTGGTTTTTTGTGTTTTGTGGTTTTATTGAATAGTTCCTATTTAGAAACTCCCAAAGACAGATTACAAGCCCGCGAAATTGAAACCATGAAATTGCGTTATGCCATTTTGAATAAAAAGATAGATCAAGTGGAAGAAGTGTTGGCCGATGTGGAAGAAAGAGACAACAATATCTATCGCGCTTATTTTAATACTTCTCCGATTCCAACAGAACAACGCAAAGCCGGTTTTGGCGGTGTCAATCGTTACAAAGAATTAGAAGGTTTTGACAACTCAGAATTGGTGATTAACACCTCTAAACGCGTTGATGTTATTGCTAAAGAGTTGGCCATACAGTCAAAATCATTAGATGAGATTTTAAAATTGGCCAAAGAGAAAAACAAATTACTAGCGGCCATTCCGGCGATTCAACCGATAAAGAATGAACAAATGAAACGAGTAGCTTCGGGATTTGGTTATCGTAGCGACCCGTTTACCAAAGTGCGCAAAATGCATGAAGGGATGGATTTCACGGCTAAAACCGGCACTCCCATTTTTGCCACCGGCGATGGTGTAGTAAAGAATGCCGACAACTCGAAATCGGGTTTTGGAAATCATATAGAAATTAGCCACGGTTATGGCTATTTGACTTTGTATGCCCATTTGAGTAAATACAAAGTAAAGCGTGGACAAAGAGTAAAACGCGGCGATATTATTGGCTATGTTGGCAGCACCGGACGAAGTGAAGCGCCACATTTGCATTACGAAGTACACAAAGACGGCAAAGTAGTTAACCCGTTGAATTTTTATTACGGAAATATATCAGCAGCGGAGTACACGGTTATTTCGAAATTGGCGAATCAGGAGAATCAGTCACTTGACTAAAGTTCAAGTTTTATAAACATAGAAAAACAAAAACACTATGCATATAGAGTTAAAAGAAGGAAAGCGATATTACAGCATAGGCGAAGTGGCCAAAGCTTTTAATGTAAATGCCTCATTGATTCGTTTTTGGGACAAAGAATTTGACATACTCAAACCTAAGAAAAACGCCAAAGGCAACCGAATGTTCACCCCCGAAGATGTGAAAAACTTGCAACTGATTTATCATTTGGTGAAAGAGCGCGGCTTTACATTGGAAGGGGCTAAAACGCATTTGAAAGAAGGCCAAAAGAAAACCTTAGACAAGTTTGAAATCATCAGCAAACTGGAAACGGTGAAAGCCCAATTATTAAACATCAAGAACCAACTTTAGGCTTGGTTTTTGTAACAATCAAAACGATTTAAAAACTAATAACAAACCTTAAATTAAAACAAACATGGATTTTAAAAAATTTTTACCTTGGATTATTGGAATCGGATTAATCTTGATTCTTGGATTTTGGTATATGAATGTTAAAAACGGAGCCATTGAAGTAGATCAAGCAGTTAAAAAAGAATGGGGAAATGTTGAAACGACTTATCAAAGAAGAAATGATTTAATTGGTAACCTAGTAAATACTGTAAAAGGTGCTGCAGACTTTGAAAAAGGAACATTAACCGCTGTAATTGAGGCGAGATCAAAAGCGACTTCGGTTAAGATTGACCCAACCAATGTTACTCCGGAGCAATTGGCTGCTTTTAATCAGGCTCAATCAGGTGTTTCTTCTGCCTTATCAAGATTATTGGTAACGGTTGAAAAATATCCTGACCTTAAAGCCAACCAGAATTTTATTGATTTACAAAGAGAATTGGCCAGCACAGAAAATCAGGTATTAACAGCGAGAACACGTTTTAACGAATCCGTTGAAAAATACAACAACTATGTTTTAAAAATGCCTCGAAACATTATTTTATCTGAATACAAAGAGAAAGCTGCTTTTAAAGCTGTCGAAGGCGCTGACAAACCGGTAGAGGTAAAATTCTAATTGAAAACCATGTCTAAAGTAGAAGATTTTTTAACCCCAGAAGAAGAGCAAGAAATTGTTGAAGCGATTCGCATGGCCGAAAAAAATACTTCGGGAGAAATTAGAGTACACATAGAAAAACATACTTCCATCGATGCGTTTGAGCGTGCGATGGAAGTTTTTCATTTGTTAAAAATGGATGAAACCGAGTTGAAAAACGGGGTTTTAATATACCTCGCGGTCAAAGACAAGCACTTTGTGATTTGTGGTGACAAAGGCATCAACGACTTGGTTCCAAATGATTTTTGGGATTGTACCCGTAATGTAATGTCAAAAAACTTTAAAGAAGGCAATTACAAGCAAGGTTTGGTGGAAGGCATATTAAGAGCCGGAGAACAACTGAAAAAGTACTTTCCTTATCAAGACGGTGACACTAATGAATTGTCAAACGAAATATCAAAAGGAGAATGAAATATACCATAACTATTCCCGTTTTCCTGAAAATCCTTGTTTGTCTTTTCGCAACCCAAATTGGCTTTGCCCAATTTACCATTCCAAAAAAACCTGATTTTCAAACTTCGGTTTATGATTATGCCAATCTTTTAAGCTCTGAAGAAAAAACTCAATTGGAAGAAAAACTCATTAGTTATTCTGACAGTACATCAACACAGATTGTTGTTGCGACTATAGAGGATTTAAAAGGCGAAAGTATTGATGTAGTTTCTACTAATTGGGCCCAAAGTTGGGGTATTGGTCAAGCCAAAGAGGACAATGGCGTCTTCATTTTAGTTTCAAAGAATGATCGTAAAATAAGTATTCGACCGGGTTATGGACTAGAAGACAAACTCATTGCTGCTACATGCGGACAAATAATTGACTATGTAATTGTTCCTGAATTTAAAGCCGGAAGCTATTACAAAGGCTTAGACAAAGGTGCCGATGCTATTATTGATGTCGTTA
>NZ_CAMLRU010000013.1 GCF_946482535.1 uncultured Flavobacterium sp. | reverse complement strand
GTTCCGCCGGTGTATTGGCATTGCAATTCGTCTTGCATCAATAAAGCTTCAAAAGGGTCTTGGGTAAAATCAACCGGAATTTGGGAACTGTTGGTGTAATAAATATTTTCGCCACAACCGGCTTGTAAAATATTCGGAAAGCGTTTTTTGTCTTCTTTGGCAAAGCGATAGGTAGTGCCTTCCGCAGGTGTAGCTTCGAGGTTATACAGATTTCCGGTCGTTTCTTGGAATTCTTTCATGCGGTTGCGGATGTGGTTCAGAATTTCCATGGAAAATTCATGTCCGAAACGCGTGGTAATGTCTTCCCGATCTTCGGTAAAATTGCGAATCATTTCGTTCATCCCATTGACACCGATGGTCGAAAAGTGATTGCGGAAATGCGGCAAATACCTTTTGGTATAAGGATACAAACCACGGTCGTACATCTCTTGTATAAATTTTCGTTTCTTTTCTAAAGTGGATTGGGATAAGGCCATCAATCGGTCTAATTGATTGAGTAACTCTTCTTTATTGCCTTCGCACAAGTAGCCTAAACGGGCCATGTTGATGGTGACCACGCCAATGCTTCCCGTCATTTCGGCACTGCCGAACAAGCCGTTCCCACGTTTAAGCAATTCGCGTAAATCGAGTTGCAAACGACAGCACATACTGCGCACGGCATTGGGTTTGTAGGCATTGGGGTTTTCAATTTTGTTGCCGTTTTCATCTAAAAGATATTGGCTTCCGATGAAATTTTGGAAATAAGACGAACCGATTTTTGCCGTGTTTTCAAACAATAGTTCGGTGTTTTCGCCGTTCCAATCAAAATCTTCGGTGATGTTTACGGTCGGGATTGGGAAAGTGAACGGTTGGCCATTGGCATCGCCTTCAGTCATGACGGTGTAATAGGCTTTGTTGATGAGATTCATTTCGGCTTGAAAATGCTCGTAACGCATTTCGGTCAACGAATCAACGCCACGCTCTTTGGCGCGAGCCATACTATTTTCATCGGATATTTTTTCAAATAAATGTCGGTCGTTTTTGGTTGGGATTTGTTCTTTTAAATCGGCCGGAACCACCCAATCCAAAGTGATATTGGTAAACGGCGATTGTCCCCAGCGCGCGGGAACATTCAGATTGTATACAAAACTGCGCACCGCTTTGAGCACCTCGTCAAACGACAGATTGTCTTTAAAAACATAAGGCGCTAAATAGGTGTCAAAAGAGCTAAACGCTTGCGCGCCGGCCCATTCGCTTTGTAAAATTCCCAGAAAGTTGGCCATTTGACCCAAAGCTTCCCTAAAATGCGACGGTGCTTTGCTTTCCACACGACCGCGAACGCCATTGAAACCGTCGTTGAGCAGAACACGCAAACTCCAACCCGCGCAATAGCCGGTGAGACAATCCAAATCGTGGATGTGAATGTCACCGTTGCGGTGGGCATAACCTTCTCCTTTAGAATAGACTTTGTCCAACCAATAATTGGCAATGATTTTTCCGGCCACATTGTTGACCAAGCCTGCGTTTGAATACGAAGTATTGGCATTGGCATTGATGCGCCAATCGGTTTGGGAAATGTATTCTTCGATGGTTTGGGTACTGTCGACGTAAGTGGTGTCGTCATTCAATCCTTGGATGTGTTCACGTTGCAGTTTTCGCGTGTGGCGGTACAACATAAACGAGCGCATCACCGTGAAATATTGGTATTTGAAGAGCGTCTTCTCGATAATATCCTGAATTTCTTCAACGGCCCAAGTATCCTTAGTATCGATGATGGCAATGACATTTTCAAAAACACGCTCATCAAACGGAAGCGAAACGCTGGTAAAGCTCTTGACAATCGCGTCCTTTATTTTAAAAGGTTCAAAAGGTTTATAATCTCCGTTTCTTTTGATGACATATTTTTCCATGATGAGCGTGGTTTTTTTGGTTAGATAGTTTGATTATACAAGGTTGAATTTGGTTTCCATAGCTTGTGCTTTCGGAAACACTATATTGTTCTCTAAATGGATGTGTTTGTGTAAATCTTGCTCAAATTCTTTCAGCATGGCAAAAGTTACGCGGTAGGTTTCACAAGCATCAGCCGGCGGATTGTAATCGTTGGTTAATTTGGCAATCAGACGGAAACGTTCGCCTTCATTTTCATGTTCGTCTTGCATCATGGCAATCGGATTGTCAACGGTGCCAAAATGCGGTTGCTCAATAGCCGTATTTTCTCTTAAAGCGTAATACATCTTTTTGACAAACGGAAATAAAATCAGCTCTTCTTTTTTCATGTGTTGGGCCAATTCTCCGGCACAAATTTTAAAATGCAAGGCAATTTCAAACAGTTCCGGATGTCTTTGTCCGTGAACTTTACAAAGCTTGTCGAGATAGAATAATAAAGCAGTTGATTTATCTTCTACATAACGATGGTGCGTTTTTTCGATATAATCGATTAATAAGTCGATAGGCCAAGATTTGAAATCAATATTGTTTTCCGATTTCGATTCCAAAACAGCGTTTAATTCGTCTTGAACTACCTGGACATCGATTCCTTTTTTTTCACAAACTTCGTCTAAAGTTCGGTTTCCTTTGCAGCAAAAATCGATTCCATATTTGGAGAAAACCGCAGCAGTTCGAAAATCACCCGCTACAAATTCTCCTACGGTTATTTGATCTAAAGCATTCATAAGTAATGTGTTTTAATTTTAATGTTTTCCAAAATTAACTCCTGAAGGCCGTTGCGATATATGATTTAAGTCATAGAAAATCGACTTTTTCGGTGGTTATTTTGTAGCTTCTTAAACCTTGCCCATGGAAAATTTAAAGGAGCAAATTCTCCGATTGAAAAAAGAAAAGCATGCCGTCATCTTAGCCCATTATTACCAACAACCCGAGATACAGGAAATAGCCGATTATGTAGGTGACAGTTTAGGATTGTCACAAGAAGCCGAAAAAGTCAGTGCCGACATTATCGTATTTGCCGGAGTGCATTTTATGGCCGAAACCGCCAAATTATTGAATCCGAAGAAAAAGGTTTTGTTGCCCGATTTGAAGGCCGGTTGTTCGTTAGCCGATTCGTGTCCGCCCGATATTTTTAAGAAATTCATCGAAGCGCATCCCAATCATATCGTGATTACTTATGTGAATTGTTCGGCCGAAATTAAAGCGCTGAGCCATTTGGTTTGTACGTCATCTAATGCGGAAAAAATAGTAAATTCTGTTCCTGAAAATATCCCGATCATCTTTGCGCCCGATAAAAACCTCGGGAATTACATTAACCAAAAAACCGGCAGAAAAATGCTCCTTTGGGACGGCAGTTGTGTGGTGCATGAAGCTTTTTCTTTGGACAAATTGATTGCACTCCATAAAGAGCATCCTAACGCTGCTATCATTGCGCATCCCGAATCGGAAACGCATATTTTGGAAACTGCGAGTTATATCGGGTCGACTTCCGGGATGATTGACTATGTAAAACAAAGTCCGAAAACCGAATTTATAGTCGCTACTGAAGCCGGTATTTTGTACAAAATGCAGGAAGAAGTGCCAGACAAAGTTTTAATTCCCGCGCCGGCTATGGAAGACAATACTTGTGCTTGTAGCGAATGTGCGTACATGAAACTCAATACGCTTCGCAAATTATTCGATTGTTTGGCCAACGAGACGCCCGAAATAACCGTTCCGAAAGCGGTGGCCGATAAAGCCATTGTACCTATCCAACGCATGCTTGAATTGTCGAAATAATGAAAAGAACCACTGATTATTTGATTTTAGGTTCGGGTATCGCCGGACTAACGGTTGCCATCAAATTGGCGCAACAATTTCCTGAGCGAAAAGTGTTGATTGTTACCAAATCCAATGAAGATGAGTCGAATACCAAATACGCTCAAGGTGGTATTGCCGTTGTGATGGATGGAGTAACCGATGATTTTGAAAAACACATTCACGATACTTTGGTCTGCGGTGATGGGTTGTGCAATCGAGAAGTGGTAGAAATGGTAGTAAAAGAAGGACCGAAACGTTTGGCCGAACTCATCCAATGGGGAACGCAATTTGATTTAAATGCTTCGGGGAATCTTGATTTAGCCAAAGAAGGCGGCCATTCCAACTCTCGGGTGGTGCATTATAAAGACCAAACCGGTCGCGAAATTGAGCGTGCAATTTTAGCCAAAGCCCACCAGCAACCCAATATTGAAATCCTCGATTTTCATTTTGCCACTGATTTGATTACTGAAAACAATATTTGTCACGGCGTTTGGGTTTTGGATGAAAAAACCAATGAAATGTTGCCGATTTTCTCTCGCTTCACCATTTTGGCTACCGGCGGCATCGGGCAAGTGTATCAGCAAACGACTAACTCTAAAATAGCTACCGGCGACGGGATTGCCATGGCGATTCGGGCGAAAGCTAAGATTAATGAGATGGAGTTTATACAGTTTCATCCAACGGCTTTGTATGCACCGAAATCGGCGACGACTTTTTTAATTTCTGAAGCGGTTCGGGGTTTTGGAGCGTATTTGAAAACCAAAAAAGGGCATCGGTTTATGCTGGATTATGATGTACGGCGCGAATTGGCTTCGCGCGATATTGTTTCCAGAAGCATAGCAACCGAACTCAAAAAATCGGGTGATGACTGTGTGTATTTAGATTGTACCCATTTGGATTTGGTCGAATTTAAAAAGCATTTTCCAACCATTTATCAGAATTGTTTATTGGAAGGCATTGATATTGCCAAAGATTGGATTCCGGTAATTCCGACGCAGCATTATTTGTGTGGCGGCGTTGAGGTAGATAAAAACGGACTAACCTCTATCAACCGATTATTGGCTTGTGGCGAATCTTCCCGAACGGGTTTGCATGGTGCGAATCGCTTGGCGTCGAATTCTTTGTTGGAAGCTTTGGTTTATGCTCATCAGATTTATACTTATTTAAGCGAAAAGGATTCGGAGAACACAACCTTTTTACCAAAAATCCCCATTCCTTTAAATCGAAAAACGAAAGTTGTTTCTTCCGAATGGATATCAATTCAGCGAGAAAAACTGCAAACCGTTATGCAACAAAATGCCGGGATTGTTCGGTACGACATCGATTTGAAAAATACCTTAAAGCAATTGCAAATTTGGAAAAATGATTGTCGGAAAATCGAACAAGAATATGCGGTGACCAAAGACTTTTTGGAACTGAAAAATGAGATTGAGGTTAGTATACCAGTTGTAGCTTTTTCTCTAAAACGCCATGAAAACAAAGGCAGTTTTTATAAAGAAGGGCAAACTATAAACCTCCAATTCTGACCAAACTACCCAAAACCAGCATCGCTACCCCAATAACTGTAATGGTTATAATTTGAAAAGCTACCGGACGTAAATTGTCGGATTTGACTTTTGGAAAAACAAACAATTGGGCGTTGATGGCCATGCCAACCGAAATGAAAAGCAGCAACAGTTTAGCAGAAACTACTTTCTCTATGCTGCCGGAAAACGAAAACCAATGGGTAATCGTTACGTCATAATGATAGGCCATCGCAATTCCGGTGACTAATAATGTTAGTAACGAGGGTAAGCCAACGGGTTCGAATTTGTCTTTAAAATTCACCAACACCGAAGCGTCTTTCTTTTTCAAAGCTTCGGGCAAATAGCGCATGGCTAAAAAAAGATGACCGCCAACCCAAACGGCTGCGGCCAATAAATGGAATATTAATATAATTTGGTGCGTCATCAGCTTAAGGTTTTATACATCATAGCGGCGGAAATGTTCAGCGCGCGATTTTTGATTTCTTCGGCTTTCGGACCTTCAAAAAGTTTGTCTACGGTTTCGGTGAATAGTTTATTCCAATGTCCGAAATGGGTTGGGTTCATCGGACTTTTTTCGTGTAACTCTTTGTGTCGCGCCATCGGATTGCCTTCGTAATTTCCGGTAAAGAAAAGAATGTTTTCCCAAAAATTGTACATTTTAGGCAAATGGTTTTCCCAATTGACTCGGGCGACATCGTTAAATAAATAGCCGATAACGTCATCGGTTTTTACTTTGTCGTAAAAGGTATTGACCAATTTCTCGATGTCTTTACGGTTTCGGATATCGGTTTTCATGTTACAAATCTTTTTTGTTGAATTTTTTCAAGGAGATAAAAAACGGAATAATTGCCCACAAGCACAGTAGTAAAAAGGAGATTACCAATCCGGTTGAAGTGCCGAAGAAGTCTTTGAAAATGGCTCCGGTGTAACCCATCATGGCTGAAACATCTAAATGCATCAAAATTTGGATGCGCGCCAAATCAATCGGGCTCATAGCGGTCATGGCTACCATAGCATTTTCAATAGGATAATCGGCCAATTGGAACAACAAAAACAAGACTATACCGTCGAATAATAAGGCAAAAAACAACCAAGTCATGATGGCTATTCCGATGCCTTTGGCTTTGTCACGGGTTATTATTGAACTCAAAAACGCCAAGGCGACAAAGATTACAGAGATTAAGCAACCTACAATAATCATCATAAAACCGACACTATCGGGCGCATTAATCAGCAACGGAATTCCGGCACCGACTACAAAGGCCAACACCATGGAAAGAGATAGACCGAGGAACAAACTGGCCCAAATTTTTCGGCGTTTGATGGGTTGGCTCAATAGTAATTCTATAAACTCTGAGCTGTTGTATAAATAAATTGTTGCAAACAAAATGGATACCAGCGGAACGGTGAATAAAATCACGTTGAGAATGGTGAGCAATCCTTTGGCCGAATTGTCTTCGAGCGCAAAGGAACTCCACGAAAGTGCCGCCAAAATCAAGGTATAAGCCAGCACGATTTTGTTTTTCAGTATGTCGAGTAAGATGATTTTAATGATGCGGTTCATGGCGTTTGTTTTTTAGGATTTTTGCAATCGCTTTAGAGATTTTATCTTCTTGCGTAGCTACTTTTAAGTCTTCAATTTTTTGATGGAAATGCACTTGGCCTTCCTGCATAAAAATGATTTCGGTGATTAAGTCGTCGAGCTCGCTTAGCAAGTGTGACGTGATGAGAATAAGTTTTCCTTTTTCTTTTTCGCGGATGATTTTTTCTTTTAAAATTTCGGAAGCCAACGGGTCTAAACCGGCGGTGGGTTCATCTAAAATAAGCACATCGGGATTGAATAGAAAAGCCAATACGGCACTCACTTTTTGAGTAGTTCCGCCCGAAAGCGTACGCATTTTTTTGTCGAACATTTTTTCGAGCTCGAAAGCATGGATTAAATCTTCGTCTAATTCGGTTGAAATGTTGCGTACTTTTTTGATCATTTCGATAATTTGACCGATAGTCATGTTATCGGGATAACGACCAATTTGTGGCATATAGCCTATATTGTCTCGGTACAAATACTCGCCGAGGATGGATTTTCCGTTGAAAGTAATCGAACCGTTGTCGGGTAAAACCATTCCTAAAATCGATTTGATTAAAGTGGTTTTTCCGCAACCGTTAGGTCCGATGAGGGCAATACATTGGCCTTTTTGAAACGAAAGGTTGATGTCTTGGAGTACGGCTAATTTACCGAACTTTTTGTTTATATTTTGTATATCTATCATAGCGGCAGTGACTTCATTAAGGGCGTATTGTCTACAAAATTATCAGGCGTGATGCTGGGTAATATTTTTTCGGATTTGTCTAAAAGCGTAATCATAAAACTTCGAAATAATATCATAGCCGAAGGATTGTTTTCGGTTAAAACGGCAAACAAACTCAGCGGATGATAAGGCACATCGCCTACGCCGTCTTTGTTTAAATCATAGCCTTCATATTTGTCCCAATAATTACTATTGAAAGTGTTGAGCACCAAACTTCCGTTGGTACTGATGTCGAAAGTGTTTCCGACATAATTGTTGTTTACGATTTCATTCTCCATACAACTGGCTTGGATTTTCATGCCCCAACCGTTGGCTTCAAAAACGTTTTTTTCGACTTTAATTCGGGACGTACCTTCCATATAAATGCCTGAAGTATTTTTTTTGAAATGGTTGTTGAAGATGTAACTGTCGGCTATTTCTTTTAATAATAATCCGTAGGCCGAATCGCCCCAGTTTTCTTCGAAATAATTATTGAACATTTTGACGTTTTTGGTAAACATCACGGCTACTCCGGCACCGTTTCCTTTGAACACATTGGTAATATAAGAATCGTCATTGGAAAACATAAAGTGCAAACCGTAGCGAATATTATGGTTGGAAATGTTGCGCCAAATTACAGATTGGGTTACAAATTCGAAATAAATTCCGTCGCGGTGTCCCGAGATTTTGTTGCCAATGATTTGCAGGTTCTCACTTTTCCAGCAGTGGATGCCGTTTCCGATGAGTTGTTCCTGTTTGCCATAGGCTTTTATACGGTTATTTTTGACAATTCCGTTTTTGGAATTTTGAAGGTAAATACCAAAGAAGTTATTGTCGAGAATGTTGTTTTCTATATGCACAAAGCTTCGGTCATAGACTTTAATCCCGCAAGGATCATCAAGCGCGGCGTAACCCGAATTGATGATTCTGAAACCTTTGATGACCACGTTGTCGGCAGCAACAGATACTACTTCAAATTTATTTTGGCCGTCAAGTGTTGGGAAGTTTTTGCCCAGAAAAATGATTTTTTTGTTGATTAGAATATTTCCTTCTTTATAAAGTCCTTTTGTTACCAAAACGGTATCGCCATCGTTGGCCAAAGCTAAGGCTTGTTTGATGGTTTTGACCGGATAGGATTTCCCTACGGTAATGGTTTTGGCAGTACTGATTAGGCCAAAAAATAGAAGGATATAAACTAAATTTTTCATTTGTAGGCGTTGTAAACTTCAGACCAGTTTAGGGTTTGGGCATCGATTTTTTTTCCGTATTCGCTTTGTTGTGCCGCAGTACTGAATGCTGCCATATTGCCTCTCATAGGCGAATTGATTTTGTCGCTTTTGATAAAGAAGGCCGTTTCGGCAGGAATCAGAGTGTTATCTTTTAAATAGTCACTCACAAAAAAAGATTGGTATGGTACTACGGTATTAGATTTGGCAAATTGTACCATACAGGCTAAGTCATCAAACTTGTAATAGCGCCCTTTTTTGGTAATTAATTCGGCTCCGAATTTACCGTTGGCAATAGTCATCTTACAGAAATCGCAGGAATCGGTGTTGATTTTAATAGGTTTCGGCTCATTGGAACCGCAAGAAATTAGGGTTAGTAATGCGATACAAGTTAGGGCTAAGGTTTTCATGACAGTTGTTTTTTAGTAAACTTATATTCTTTGAGCACCACTAAAAATAGTAAAATTCCGGCTGCGGTTAGCATCCAACCTCCGGTATCGGGAATGGAGTAGGCTCCAAAGTTAAGTAATTGTTTGTAACCAATAAGCGGCGGTTGGTAAGCCATACCCGGTACTCTGATAGCGGCATTCGGGTCGAGGTTGTGACCGTATTCATAGTTCCATCGGTAGAAATCTACGGCTGCCAAGACAACAAAAACCACGTAGGAGATTAAAAATGCTAAGACTGCTTTTCTTTTGGCCAAAAAAATCAATAAGACGGAAATCAGTCCAAAAGCACCGAAGATATAGGGTAAAACCTTGAATTCAAAAAAGTTTTCGGTGTGCAAAGTAGCCATACCGATATAATGGTTTAATCCGTTAATGATTTCCACATCACCGCCAATTTTATTGGCATGTAAACGAAGAACGAGTCCTTCAGGATATTGTGGTGCTTCGAGTTGGATTTGCCACATTGGGACAAATATTGACCCGACAAATAACGCTCCGGTTATCAAAAGCAATATTTTTGATAAGCCTGAAATGGTTGAATTTTTCATTTTGAAAGGTTCTTTTAAAGAAATTAGTGACTAGTAATTAGCGATTAGCATTACACTATTCACTAATTACCAATCACTAATCACTACAATATTATTTGGATGCCTTCGGTAAGTTGGTTCCCACACTCCAAGTGAGCGGAACACTGCTTCCGGCAGGAGAAACTCTCACATACCCTTGCATTTCTTGGTGCAGTGCGCTACAGAAATCGGTGCAATACATAGGGTACATACCTGATTTTTTAGGAACCCATTTTAGGGTAGCAGTTTCACCCGGCATGATTAACAACTCTCCGTTGTCGGCGCCTTTGATGGCAAATCCGTGTGGTACATCCCAATCTTGTTCTAAGTTGGTTACGTGGAAGTATACTTCATCGCCAACTTTAATTCCTTCAATATTATCAGGAGCAAAGTGAGAACGGATAGAAGTCATGTACACATGCACTTGATTGCCTTGACGAGTCACTTTCGCTTCTTTTTCGCCTTTGGCCACAAATGGGTGGTTGTTGTCTTTGATCGGATAGAATTTCAGCTGACCGTTGTTTCGAATCAAATCGGCCGGAGCGGCTTGTGCATAGTGTGGTTCACCAATGGTTGGGAAATCGAGCACTAGTTCCATTTTATCACCGCTGATATCAAATATTTGAGCAGATTGTGCTAACTCCGGACCGGTTGGTAAATAGCGATCTTTGGTAATTTTATTGTAAGCGATTAAGTATTTACCGAAAGGTTTTTTACTGTCACCGCCAGGGATACATAAGTGACCTACAGAATAGTAAGTAGGTACTCTATCCAATACTTTCAAAGATTTGATATCCCATTTTACTACTTCAGAAGACACGAAGAAAGTGGTATAAGCATTTCCTCTACCATCGAATTCGGTGTGTAATGGTCCTAAGCCCGGTTTTTGAACTTCACCGTGTAAAGCAGCTTCGTATTTTACTACATTGATTCCGCTGTAGTCGCCTTCGAATTTTTTGTTTTTGATGGCACTCATCAATTTATCAAAACTGAATACCGGAATCAAAGCAGCCAATTTACCTGAACCTACGATATATTCTCCTGTTGGATCTACGTCACAACCATGTGGTGATTTCGGACAAGGAATCATATAACAAATGTCTTTTAAAGCAGCAGCATCTAACACTAATACTTCATTTTTCATTTCAGAAGTAGCAGTATGTGTTTTCTCATTCCATTTGTTGTGAGCGTATTTTACGCTTTGTTTTTTACCTTTTCCGGCTTTGATATATTCTTCGGCTTTTTTCCAGTTTACAGCCATAATGAAGTCTTTGTCACGTTGAGACGCGTTTACTTCTAACAAGGTATTGGCTTGTTCTGTATTATAACAAGAGAAGAAGAACCAACCGTGAGATTTTCCTTTACCGGCGTGCGATAAGTCGAAGTTAACTCCAGGTGTTACGATTTGGAATGCTAAGTCCATTTCACCTTCTTTGCCCACTTTTACAAAACTGATGTGGCCTTTGAAGTTTTCTTTATAGGTGTTGATGGCTACATCTCCATTAGAATAATCGGCCGGGACGCTGAAACGAGTTCCTGCCACTACATATTCGGTGTTTTCGGTGATGAAAGGAGAAGAGTGATTTCCGCCACTGTTTGGGAGCTCAATAATCTCTGCGGTTTTAAAGGTTTTCAAATCGATACGAGCGATACGCGGCGTATTATTGGCATTACCAAAAACCCAGCGACCATCTACTTCACCATTAGTTTGAGAAAGTTCGGTGTGGTGTAAATCATCCCAAGGCACGAAACCATTGGAAGTGTTTAACATGGGTTTGGTTTCTTCACTGTAACCCCAACCTTTTTCCGGATCTACCGAAAATACCGGGATTACTCTGAACAATCTACCGCTTGGCAGACCGTACACGCTTAACTGTCCGCTGAAACCTCCGGACACGAAGTTATAGAATTCATCATATTTTCCCGGAGCGACATAGGCTTTTTGAGCGGCATCACCACTTACGGCATCACCCGAGTTTTTCGGCTTACATGAAGTGAATAAAGCACTTCCGAGAACGATAGCAAAAATTGCTTTTACAAACTTATTTTTCATTATTATTGATTTTAAATAAGATTGGTCAGCACTTTCACGGGACAACCAATCTCAGGTTTTGGTTTATTTTACACCGTCATTTTTACGCATGAATTCTAAAATATGACGGGCGTCGTCGTCGCTCAACCCTTGGTTTGGCATACGTACCAAACAAATTTCCAATTGCGCTTGCACTTCCGGGTCTTTGTCAATCATCGGGTCAGGATTGGTGATGAAGTTCATAATCCATTCCGGTTTTCTTCTTTCGGTTACGCCTTTCCAGCCCGGACCTACTAATTTTTCATCGGTCATTTTGTGACAAGAGGTACATTTTACACCGGCTACTTCCTCTCCTTTGGTGGCCATGGCTTGGTCGAGTGCAGCGCCTAATTCTACAGTTGTAAATTTACCTTCTCCTCTTTTCGGATCGTAAGTTGAAGGGTCAGTAGCAGTTGTTTCAGTAGCAGTTGGATCTGCTGCCGGGTTATACTCTTCTGTTTCTTTTTCCTTTTTTCCGCAAGCGATTAGCAGAGAAAAAGCGAGAGCAGTTAAAATTAATTTTTTCATGATAGGATGTATTAAAATTTCTTAAACAAATTTAAAAGTTAAACGACTGTTAATTTTATGATTACAATCATAGTCGTAAAGAAACTTTTTCTGACGATTTGTAACCCATGCTATTCCGGTGGTAAAATGAAAGCGGTGCGATTAAAAGTTTGAACAAGAAATACTATCTTTACTTTTCAATTTTTGACTATGACTTTTCAGCAAACAAAAATCCTGCATCTCGACAGCAATCATCCTTTATTGTGGGAGCAATTGGAAAAAGCAGGGTTTCAAAATGAAGCCGATTTTACTTCTTCTAAAACCGAAATCGAAGCCAAAATTCACCAATATCACGGTATAGTCATACGCAGTCGATTTAAAATTGACCAAGATTTTTTAGACAAAGCCACCAACTTGAAATTCATAGCCAGAGTCGGAGCCGGATTGGAAAGTATAGATTGTGATTATGCTCAAACCAAAGGGATTCATTTGATTGCGGCACCCGAGGGCAATAGTAATGCCGTGGGAGAACATGCGTTGGGAATGCTCTTGTCTTTAATGAATAAACTCAATCGGGCAGACAAGCTTGTTCGTGAAGGGAAATGGATTCGTGAAGGCAATCGCGGTTATGAGTTAGAAGGCAAAACCGTCGGGATTATTGGTTATGGCAATATGGGAAAATCTTTTGCCAAAAAACTACGCGGATTTGAGGTTGAGGTTTTGTGTTATGACATTCTCCCGAATGTTGGCGATGCCAATGCCAAGCAAGTTTCTCTTTCGGAATTACAAGCCCAAGCCGATGTTTTGAGTTTACACATTCCATGGACACCGGTGACGGATAAAATGGTCAATACCGAATTTATTCAAGCTTTTGCCAAACCGTTTTGGTTGATCAATACATCTCGAGGTAAAAATGTGGTTACTGATGATTTGGTTGATGCATTACATTCCGGTAAAATCTTGGGTGCCGGATTGGATGTGTTGGAGTACGAAAAATTATCTTTTGAAAATCTTTTTATCGGTACCGAAAAAACCCAAGCCTTTGAGTATTTACTACAAGCCGAAAATGTTTTGTTAACGCCACACATAGCCGGTTGGACTTTTGAAAGTCATGAGAAGTTGGCGCAGACTATCGTCAATAAAATAATTCAGTTACAAAAGGGGAATAGTTGATTTATTTAAAACAATACACTGTCACAATACTTTTCTGCAGCGCATTGTTTTTTATAAGAATTTTATATATTAGTGCCATCAATTAACAAAACCAATAAAACATTTTATTATGGACGCACAAAAAGTCGACATGTTTATGATGATGAACGCAAAGTATTTTGAGAGTCATCACCTTAATGCTGTTAGAGAAAAATTATTAAGCCTTGACGAATCCAAATGGGGTTTAGTTCAAACCCTTCAATTTAAAGAGCCGACTACTTCATTAATCGTATCGCTTTTAGGCGGGCAGTTAGGAATTGACCGCTTTATGATAGGCGATACCGGAATGGGAGTAGGAAAACTCTTAACCTGTGGAGGTTTAGGAATTTGGGCGATTGTTGACTGGTTTTTAATCATGGGTGCTACCCGTGAAAAAAACATGGAGATTTTCCAAAATACCTTCTATTAATAAATGACCCGTAATAAGTTATATTTTATATTAATTATAGCTTGTTTAGCGGGATTTATTTATCTTTTTTACAACATCCATCAGGAACAACAAGGAACAGTTGGAGTGTGTATCATTAAAAATGTGACCGGCTATGCTTGTCCGTCTTGTGGTACCACTCGAGCTGTAGTGTTGCTTTCGGAAGGTAAAATTACAGACTCTTTACTACTCAATCCTTTTGGAATAATTGTTGCGGTTATCATGACTATTTTCCCCTTTTGGGTTTTGGCAGATATTGTTTCCAAAAAAGAAACCTTTTTTTTAGCTTATAAAAAAACAGAAGCCATTATCAGAAAGCGATGGGTTGCTGTTGTTTTAATTATTTTAGTATTGCTCAATTGGATTTGGAATTTATATAAAAATCTATGATACAAGAAACCACTTTTGCCTACAAACCGGGCGAACATGAATGCGAGAAGTCATCCAATAGTTATTTGATGTCTTTGGTTGCCCTTATTGCCGGGTTGCCTTTACCGATTATTAATTTGTTGGCTACTTTCTTTTTCTTTTTGGCCAACCGAAAAGGCACTTATTTTGTGCGATGGCATTGTACCCAAGCTTTATTGTCACAGTTGGCCTTACTGGGAATTAACAGCGCCAGCTTTTGGTGGACGGTTTCCATTTTGTTTTCGGATGAAAAAGTGAGCAATGAATATTTCGCTTATATTTTCACGGTGATACTATTCAATTTGTTTGAAATCTTCTCCACGATTTATGCTGCTGTTCAAACCCGTAAAGGAAAACACGTGCAATTTTTGTTCTTCGGAAATGTTACTAACTTAATTTGCAGACCATAATGATACAAAGAACCATTTTTCAGGGATTGATTATAATAATGACTTTTGGCGCTGTCTGGTTTGGTTTTTCCCAATTGGATTTTATGCGTTTTTTCAAAGTAACAGAGCGTACCACTAATCTTGAGAATAAATTGGGCGATATGATTTGGTATGAAATCTCCAATACGGAAGATATAGTGGTTAATGATACTTTGGTAAAAACACTCGACAGTTTGATTAATCCGCTTTGTGAAGCCAATGGTATAGAGCGTGATTCTTTAAAAGTGCACATCATTATTAAAGATGAAATCAATGCTTTTGCTTTGCCGAATAATCATTTGGTGGTTTACACGGGCTTGATAGAAGACTGTAAAAGACAAGAAGCGTTACAAGGGGTTTTGGGACACGAGATTGCCCACATTGAAAAAAACCACGTGATGAAAAAGTTGTCTAAAGAGTTAGGGTATTCGGTTTTATTAACCGCTGCCGGCGGCAGTAAAGGCGGCGCGATGGCCAGAGAAATTTTAAAAGAATTAACCTCTTCAGCCTACGACAGAACTTTAGAAAAAGAGGCCGATATCACCAGTGTTGATTATATGATTGAAGCTAAAATTGATCCCAAGCCTATGGCTGATTTTATGTACCAAATGGCACAAGACACCGAAATGAGTCAAGCCATGTACTGGATTTCAGACCATCCGGAATCAGAAGAAAGAGCCCAATATATTTTAGACTATATCAAAGGCAAAAAACTAAAAAGCAAACCCACTTTATCTGAAAAAGATTGGAAAGCTTTTCAGGAAAAAATAAAGTTAGAATAACTAAAAAAGGCAACTCAACGAGTTGCCTTTTTTATTGTGACTATTTATAGTTCTTCTCTTTTCGTTCCAACTCGGCTTGAAACTCTTCCATCACCGGTTTTACCGTACTTTCGGGTAAATCAGCGATTCTGATGTACATTAAGCCATCAACGGCATTGTTGAATAAAGGATCAACATTAAAAGCCACTACGCGTGCATTTTGCTTGATGTATTTCTTAATCAAAACCGGCAATCTTAAACTGCCCGGTTCAACTTCGTCTATAATTTTGTCGAATTTATTCAGGTCGGCTTCGGTTTCATTGAACACAAAATCTTTGTCGGCATCCTTGAGTTTTACCTTGAATTCTTTTTTCGGGTGGATGTATTGCGCCACATACGGATCGTAATAATGCGACTTCATAAATTCAATCATCAACGATTTGGAGAATTCCGTAAATTGGTTGCTGATACTCACGCCGCCAATCAAATATTTGTGTTCGGGATAGCGCAATGTGGTGTGTACGATGCCTTTCCAAAGCAAAAATAACGGCATTGGTTTTTGCTGGTAATCACTAACAATAAAGGCTCTTCCCATTTCTATCGACTGTGACATCATGCCGTACAATTCGGGTTCAAATCGGAATAAATCCTGCAAATAAAACCCTTCTATACCATATTTCGGGAAAATTTCAGAACCCAATCCCATGCGGTAAGCGCCTGCAATTTGCTGGTTTTCATCGTCCCAAAGAAACATATGGTGGTAATAATTGTCGTATTGATCAAGGTCGATAGACTCGTTAGTGCCTTCACCAACCGCTCTAAAAGTAATTTCGCGCAAGCGACCTATTTCGTGTAAAATATTCGGAATCTTATCGGCCGTAACTAAGAAAACTATATAGTTTTTACTTTGTAACAAGCGAAAATCACCTTGTTTTAATACTTCTACTTCTTCTAAGATTTTATCGTGATTGGCCGGTTTTACAATCTGTTTCGGACTCTTAGGCGTTTTTAAATTTAAGTTGAGATTAAGGTTTTGCGAACTCAACAATTTAGATTCTTCATTAAAAGAATTGGCCAACATATAAGTCTTACGACGCAAAAACTCCGAGTATTCTTCGATGGTTTTGTGTTCGTTTTGCTCGGCTACCGAAATGGGTTTTCCGATACGCACTTTAATCACGCGGTCTTTTTGGGTCAACAATTCCGAAGGCAATTTGGCCGTTCTTAAGGTCGGATTGATTTTGGATAAAAAGTAAAAAAAGCGACTGTTTTTCGCATGAAAATAAATCGGCACCACCGGAACCTGAGCTTTTCGGATTACTTTAATCGCCCCTTCTTCCCAAGCTTTGTCTACCACCAATTGACCGTCTTTGTATGTCGAAACTTCCCCGGCCGGAAACATCCCTAGCGGTTTACCATCGCTCAAATGACGCAACGTTTCTTTAATCCCGATAACACTCGACTTGGCGTCTTTGTGATTCTCGAAAGGATTCACCGGCATGATATAAGGTTTCATCGGTTCGATTCGATGCAAGAGGAAATTGGCGATGATTTTGAAATTCGGTTCTCTTTCGAGCATCAATTTCAATAATAAAATACCGTCAATGCCGCCAAGCGGATGATTAGAAATGGTAATATAAGCGCCGTCTTTGGGCAATCGTTTTAAATCGTCTTCGGGAATTTCAAACTTAATTTGAAACTCGTCCAAAATAGCATTCAGGAATTCTACTTCGCTCAAATGTTTGTTGCGGTCGTAGATTTTATTCAAGGTCGAAATTTTCAAAGCTTTCATTAGTAACCAGCCGCAAAAAGTTCCGAAAACCCCATATTTATCAGCGTTTATTGCTTTTGCAACTTCTTTAGCAGTAACTAAACCCATGTATACCGTTCGTTTTTGAGTAAGAAACAAAGATAGTAATTCTGCTGAAATAGCCTTGAGAAAATGTGGAAAACACAGTTGAAACTTTAATTTTTTATTATGGTTTTTGGGTTTCAAATGTTTGGCTTTTTGTCTATTTTTGACCCAAGACCATTCGGTCGAACAGAACGCAATAGAAACTAATGTAAAGCTCAATGCGCATCATCTCTTATAACGTAAACGGCATTCGTGCAGCCATTTCCAAAGGATTTTTAACTTGGTTGCAACAAGCCAACCCCGATGTTATTTGTTTGCAAGAAATCAAAGCCACCGAAGACCAGATTCCGTTGCTCGATGTAGAACTTTCGGGTTACCCGTATCACTATTGGTTTCCGGCTACAAAAAAAGGGTATAGCGGCGTGGCCATTTTATCCAAAGTAAAACCCAATAATGTAGTTTTTGGAACCGGTATTGACCACATGGATTTTGAAGGCCGAAATCTTCGCGTTGATTTTGACGATTTTTCGGTGATGAGTTTGTATTTGCCTTCGGGAACCAATATGGACCGTTTGGATTACAAGTTCCAATACATGGATGAATTTCAAGAGTATATTACGAATTTGAAGAAAGAAATTCCGAACCTAATTATCTGTGGCGATTATAATATTTGTCATGAAGCTATCGACATTCACGATCCGATTCGCAACAAAACAGTGTCCGGATTTTTACCGGAAGAGCGCGCATGGTTAGATAAATTCATGAAAAACGGTTTCATTGATACGTTTCGCTTTTTTAACAAAGAACCGCATCATTACAGTTGGTGGAGTTATCGTGCCAATGCCAGAGCCAATAACAAAGGTTGGAGAATCGATTATTGCTTGGCCAGTGAACCTTTGAGAAACCGATTGACACGAGCAGTGATTTTGCCCGAAGCCAAGCATTCCGACCATTGTCCGGTTTTAGTAGAAATTGATTAAACCATAAAAATGAATATTAGTTGTCCAAATTGTCAGTCAGACAATAATTCAGAGGTAAAGTACTGCGTAAGTTGTGGGCATTTGTTACAGATTCCTGAAGTGGAAAAACTTGAAGTGGAAAAACCGCAACCGGTAGTATTGGGTTATAAACCAAAGAAAAAGAGGCATCCTATATTAATCGTGCTTTTTGTAATTTGTTTTTGGGCGGCTTTTTTTGGAGTGTACACTTTCTTAAAGCCGACAATTGATGCTTTAAATCCGAAAGGCGATGTATTAAATCAGCCAATTGATCCGGAACTGGGCATAATGGTAGAGAATATGAACAGAGGTTGTCCTTTTCAGGTTGATGAAATAACGGTGTTGGTCAATGTTAAGGCATTGCCCAATAAAACCATTCAGTACAACTACAAATTGAACGATATTACAAAAGCCGAAATCAATTTAGATACAGTAAAAACATATGTTTTCCCTAGTCTTTTGAAAAACATTAAGGAGAATCCGGATTGCGAATCATTACGAGATAAACAAGTTACTATCAAATATAATTACTCAGATAAAAATGGAGAGCACGTAACCGAATATGTGGTGACTCCCGATATGTACCAATAAAATAAAACAAAATAATTTATGATAAAAAGAATAGTTTTAGGAATAGTAGCATTGACTGTAATGTCTTCTTGTGTGTCTAAAAAGATATACAACGATTTGGAAAACAAGTACACCGATTTGAAAAAGGAGAATCGTTCCCTTTCGGATGAAGTGGATGAATTGCACAAAGCCAACGCCGAGTTTGATTCGGTCAACAAGTCACTCTCAGCGGAATTGGCCAAGCTCAAAGCCGACAGAGACAAACTGCAAGCCGATTGTACCGCAACGGCTAATAATTTAAAGACGTTACAAGAATCGTATGCTGCTTTGGAAAAAAACAGCAACGATGCTTTGGAAACCAACATGAACAAAAACCGCGAGTTGTTGGCACAATTAGAGGCCAAAGAAAAAGCTTTAGCGGCCGAGCAAGACCGATTGAACAAATTAAGAGATGAGTTGGCTTCCAGTACCAAAAGACTGAGCGAATTGGAAAACATGATTGCGGCCAAAGATGCCAGCATGAGAAAGTTGAAAGAAACCTTGTCTAAAGCTTTGAATGCTTTTGAAGGCAAAGGATTGACAGTTGAACAAAAGAACGGAAAAGTATACGTTTCCATGGAAAACAAATTGTTGTTCCAAACCGGAAGTTGGGCCGTTGGTACCGAAGGAAGAAAAGCGGTTGTTGAGGTTGGTAAAGTTTTGGCTCAAAATCCTGATATTACGGTTTTAATTGAAGGTCATACCGATAATGATAAAATTTACGGAGCTATAGGTGGCGGCATTGAAAACAACTGGGATTTATCGACTAAAAGAGCTACAGCAATAGTGAATATTTTAGGAGAGAATGCCGGAATTCAGAAGAAAAATTTAACCGCAGCCGGTAGAGGAGAATATGCCCCGTTAATGAGTAATGATACGCCGGAAGGCAAAGCCAAAAATCGCAGAATTGAAATTATTTTGACTCCGAAATTGGATGAAATTTCCAAGATGTTGAACGAGTTTTAAGATATAGCAACTAGTGTGCTGAGTAAGGCTCTAAGTTTCGACTTGGAGCCTTTTTTGTTATTAACGATTCCAAAAAATCTGTTAATCGAGTCCAAATAACGCTTACAATGCTATACTTTTGCGGAGCAAAAAAGCCATTCAAAATGAACTATACCACTTTACCGAATACCGATATTAAAGTCAGCAAAATCTGTTTGGGTACTATGACTTTTGGGGAACAAAACACCGAAAGCGATGCTCATGCCCAATTGGACTATGCCGTTGGGAAGGGAATTAATTTTATTGATACAGCCGAAATGTACCCGATTGCGGCACGACAAGCGACTTTAGGCTCTACGGAAAAGTATATCGGCAGTTGGTTAAAAAAAACCGGAAAACGAAATGATTTGGTAATTGCTACAAAAATTGCCGGTCCGAATCGCGGTATGGAATACATTCGCCAACCGTTGAATTTCTCTAAGAAAAGTATACACGAAGCGGTCGAGTTGAGCTTAAAAAACCTCCAAACCGATTATATTGATTTGTACCAAATGCATTGGCCGGAGCGTGTGATGAACATGTTTGGGCAACGTGGTGTATCGAAAATTGATACCCAATGGCAAGAGAATTTTTTTGAAGTCTTAAGCGTTTATGACGGTTTGATTAAGGAAGGTAAAATTAGGCACATTGGGGTTTCTAATGAAAATCCGTATGGCGTGATGAAGTTTTTAGGCGAAAGCGAAAAGCATGGTTTACCCAGAATTGCGACCATTCAAAACCCGTACTCGTTGTTGAACCGTTTGTTTGAAGTGGGCTTATCAGAGATTTGTATGCGTGAAAATGTTGGATTGATGGCCTACTCGCCATTGGCCTTTAGCTTCTTAACCGGGAAACATTTGAACGGCCTTCAACCGGATTCTCGCTTAGGATTGTTTCCGCAGTTTACCCGATATGCGAGTGAGAATTGTTATAAAGCCACCAAACTATACCAAGAATTGGCTCAAGCTAACGGATTAACGTTAACCCAAATGGCTTTGGCTTTTGTAAACCAACAAGAATTTGTAATGTCGACCATAATAGGTGCAACTAAAATGGAACAACTTCAGGAGAACATTGCGGCTTTTGAAGTGCAATTGTCTCCCGAAGTTATTGCCGAAATTAACAAGATTCAAGCGGTATTTCCTGACCCGGCACCTTAATAATTTTGATTAGTCAACGGCTATTTGGTGACTTTCTACTTGACCGTCAATATAGATTTTCAGTATGTAAATGCCTTTAACCAAACCATTGACAGAAAAGGTTGCCCGATTATTTTGAATTTCAATTTTGGCTCTAGAGATTCCAAGAATGTCAAACAATTCGCCTGAAATTAAAGCAGCTTTTTCGGGTTGTTTGTCTTTGTCTCTTAAATCAATATTCACTATGTCTTTCGAAGGGTTCGGATAAACGGTATAAATCGACGGACCTTGTTTTCCGTATAAAGGAAGTTCGGTAATTTCAAAAGGAAGTTCAAACCACTCACTCCAACCGCAGGCATTTTTTGCTCTGAAACTCACGCTGGTTTGTCCGGAACCCATAGGGCAAATTTCTCGCGAATCTTTTGTTCCGTTAAGCATGATTAAATTGTTTGAGGTAGTCCATTCCCAATTAGAGTTGGTGTCAATTTCTGTTGGGGTTAGGCCGCCAAAAACCGCTTTAATTTTGTTGGAATCGTTTAATTCAGGAATTGAAAAAGTATAGTTATTTGCAGGCGTCATGCAAAGACTTAGATGTGTATTGGCTGTTCCGTAAACCACTTCGCTAAATGTTGGAGATCCAACCCATATGGTTTTGACTAGCTTTTGCCCATTTTGAAAAACAGCAGTTATGGTTCCTTCACCGCTTTCAACTCCTTTAACAACGATACCATAACCGGATTGACTGATCAATTCTAAATTGGAACTGATTGACCAAGTCGTAACCGCACTGGGAACCGCACAAGTATTGGTAAAGTTATAGGCACTATTAGTATTTAGACAAATTTTATCCAAACCAACTAATGTATTTGGTTCCACCGGGAAATAGGGCGCTTGAGGTTGTCCGGCTAATTCTTTGAGTAGCCAATCAACACTTTCTTTTGTAAAGGAAGTATGTTGTGTGTTTTTGCTTAACCCGAAATAACTATCAAAAGGGGTTTGTCTGTTTGTTGAACAAGTAAGATTAATATTCAAAGGATTTGCCCAATTTTGATTAGGTTGTAAATGGCCTAAAGCAGAAAAGGAAGGGATGAAGGAATGTATCGGATTGAATTCGTGTAAATACCATTCTGAACCACCTAACATTTGACTTATACTGTGGATGAAATTGGTTATGGATAAATTGTTCAGAGACCAGTTGGCAAGAGGTGAAGTTCCCGGAACAGGATTTGTATTTTGAGTCGGATTCGCAATTTCTTTTTGCGCTCCGAAATAGCCTCCCGGAATATTATCCATATTGCCTCTTGGGTTATAATTAGGGGACTTCGTAGTCCTATCATTAAATTGTTTTTTGAATCTGGCTATTTTGGTATCTGCACTTCCGCTTGAGGGAAGGAAATTAGCTTCCAAAGAAGCAATATGAATTCTGAAGGTTATCGATCCAAATGGTGAGCTTATGTTTACTCTTTGAAATCCTCTTAAGTTTAAAACCTTCTCATTGTCATTAGCAAAAGTATAAAAGGGTTCTCCGTTAGAGGTCATGGTTTGTTTAGACCCAGAAAGGGAACCGTTAACCAAAGAGATTTTTCTCAAATTCATGGGCCATCCGTTTGAATTGGTTAGACCGTTTGAAAATTGATTGTTGTAGTGTTGTTGAAATATGGGATTCCCTCTGTTTATAGGCATTCCTTGCGAAGCTGTTTGAGCATTTAATAAATTGGTATTAACCAAATGATAACTAGATCCTTCTCTATGAAACTCGATTAATTGTTGTTGCGCCGCGGGTGACGACAAATCTTTTTCGTAAAATGCTTTGGCTTCATGACTGCTGTTTTTTACCAAGTTCAATAACGCTTGATCTCCCATTGGAATATTGGCCCCAAGATGCGGACTGTCAACACTTACCCACAAGTAGGTGTTATGAGGAATATTGTTTTTTTCCATATAGGCCAAAGCGTATCTTGAAATTTGACCGCCCATACTAGGGCCAACAACGGCAATGTTATTGGTACTACCATTTGTGACTAACAATTGTTTGGTTTGAATTAATAGTTTTACCAATGCCATAGCATTGCTTTCTATATAGTAGGCTCCGCCATCAATAGCAACGGTTTGTCCGTTTTGTAGGTTGGTGGTTGTGTATTTGGGATGATTGACCATTATAACGTCATATCCTAGAAGGCGTAATTGAGGTAGCAGATACTTTTTGCTAGGACCATTATAGTATTCCATTAAATCAACCATCGCTTTATGTTTTTCAGGGTCAAATACCCCATTAGTCGTATTTCTTGCGGCGCAATCGGGTATATTTTCACAGTCACAATCTTCAATCTTGCGTTTGTCTCCCGGATCAAAACCATCAATAATGATGATAGGTTTTCTTATTTTTTTATCCGTATTGGTGTTGCCGTAAAATACCCGGTATTCAATTTTGGCTTTAATTGTTGGATCGCCTGCCACATATCCGGTAAAGGGAATATCCGCTTGCAATTGAAAATCTTGCTTATAAGGATCAGTAGCAAAACAACTTGCTGCCATATCTCTTGAAGCGCTGTCACCTAATTGAAAAAAGATTTTACCATATGTTGTAAGCGTTGTATTGTCTGTGTAAGTAATTGTAAACTTGCTTATTTTTTCCCCACTAGTGGTATAATTTACCGTAATATTTTGATTGGTAAGTACTTGGGAGTTAATCAAAGTTCTATTGATACCATCTCCAAAATTGGCTACTAAAGTTTTAATGTTTTTAGTCCCGTTTTTGAAAAACAAGTCATTTCTGATTTTATAAATCACAGAGGTGCCGGAAACATAATCTTTTGTCGGTGCAATAATTGTGGTGTTCAACATCAGAAAAGGAGCTTTGCCACTAATTGGGACAAATTTGTTGGTTGAGGTATTAAACGTTAAACCACCTTGACTGGGGACATCTTCATTGTAGTTCAAAATGTGATATTGTGTATTCAGTATTGATAAATCAACTTGATTTTCGGCTGTAGTAGTGGCAATTAAATTTCTGAAATTAGCGAGTGTGGTTAGTTTTGTCCCATTACTGGCCCGATTCATTTCGTCTAAGGCTTGCTGGAAATAATTGAAATTAGCAGTATTGAATGTTGAGGTAGTGTTAAAGTTATAAATATTCGCTATTTGAATAACTCTTTCGTAGATGATGCCGCTAGTTACACTAGTCTGACTGATGTTTGACAATTGCTGGTCTAAACTGATGTTTTCTCCGGCCGGAATGGTTTGTGAGTTGGCTTCAAAAAACAATAGAGAAGCCAGCAGAAAATAATAAATTTTTTTCATACTTTTGTTTGCTTTTGGGTTAGTAAATTTGTTTTTATTAATCTAATTAAGGGGTTGCTATTCCACTAGCAACCCTTTTTTTATGGGAATACTGCATTAGGGAGTGTGGCTCCATTAAAATCAAATCGACCGTTAGTTATTTCAATAATATCATTAGGATTGGCAGAGTTCTTAACACTACAATTGAATGTTCCTGAAATAAAAAAACTAACATTCGGGGTTATTTCATATCTCGATATATTGATAGAGCCGGAATTTTCATAAGAGCGGTAGTACTGATAACTATTTGTTGATTGATTGAATACCCTACAATATAAATAAGTATGATTAGGTCCATCTATATCACTCATGCCGTTTGATTCATTAATAATGTAGTTTCCAATACCAATCTGATGTAAATTCTGAATGTGAATAAGTAATTTGGCAGTTCTTTCACTTTTATAATCCCTTACTTCAATTTCTGTATATTGATTGTTTCCTGAAGGATCACCATAAATTGACACCGCACTGTCGGGACCAGCCCAAGTTCCTGTTCCGTCTCTTGGGATAAATAATCGACCATCTATTAAGCATCCAAAAGTATTGGCGCCCGAATGGGTTATAGGTGGTAATTGTGATTCCGGATTGTTTGAATCGGTTGAGCAACCGGACAAAAAGGCCACTAATAATAATGTGATTAGATTTTTCATCATTTATTGTTTAAAGGTTAATTAACTTTTATTAATTTAATTATAGTTGCTATTCCACTAGCAACCCCTTTTTTTATGGGAAGACGGTATTTGGTAAGGTATATCCATTGATGTCAAATCGACCATTTTTCACTTCTATAATGTCGTCAGGGTTATTAGCGTTTTTCAATCTACAGTTAAATGTTCCGGAGACTATGCCGCTTGCAAAATCATACCTTGTTATGTTTATCGAACCGGAATTTTCATAAGAGAGATAGTTTTGATAACTATCGGTTGATTCTCGGTATATTTTACAATGTAAATAGGTATGATTAAGACCATCAACATTACTCATCCCGTTTGATTCATCAATTATATAATTTGCAACTCCAATCTGATGTAAATCATGAATGTGTATCAGCATACGAGTTGTTTTTTCGCTTTTGTAATCCCGGACATCAATTTCGTTATAAGCTCCATCAGGATAGCCGCCTAAATAACTTAGTCCAGGGTCGCTACCTCCCCAAGTTCCTGTTCCGTCTCTTGGGATAAATAATCGACCATCTATTAAGCATCCAAAAGTATTGGCGCCCGAATGGGTTATAGGTGGTAATTGTGATTCCGGATTGTTTGAATCGGTTGAGCAACCGGACAAAAAGGCCACTAATAATAATGTGATTAGATTTTTCATCATTTATTGTTTAAAGGTTAATTAACTTTTATTTATCTGAAATATGTTTGTTTTTATCATTCTTGACTCATTAAAGGAATTCGGTCTTAGTCAGTGTATTTAAATTAAAATCAAATCGTCCATCGGTTATCTCTATCTTATCTGTCGGATTATTATATCTCGCAAATATTCCTTTGAAAGTACCGGATAAGATTCCGCTGTCTCTTCTGGTAACATTTAATTTTCCTTGATTTTCAAGGGAACCATAATACACATAGTTGTTTATTGCAGAATCCCAAATCTTAAAATAAATATGGTCAATAGGAGCACTATCAATATTGTCGTGAAAATCACTTTGTTTAAGTTGATATGTTCCGACACCTTGATTTACTAAATCTTTAAAATGGATTACCATTTTAAAACCCACAGCACTTGCACCATCAACTACGATTATTTCTCTCCAAGTGCCAATGTCGCTTCCTGTAAAAATTACCCCGTGGCCTTGAGGGCCAACGTTAATACCCAAAGGGTCCCTGGGAATATATACTTTACCCTTAATAGTCACACCAAACGTATTGGCGCCGGTTTGGGTTATAGGCGGTAATTGTGATTCCGGATGGTTTGAATCGGTTGAGCAGCCGGATAAAAAGGCCACTATTAGTAACGTGATTAGATTTCTCATGCCCAATTGTTTTTAAGGTTAATGATGATTTACTGTTTGACGCAAACCAAATATTGGTTTGTGTGCTTTATTCTATGATCAAAATGATTTTGATTCCTAAAAATTAATTGCGTTTTTGGAAAATGAACATCCCAAACTTTTAAAGTTTAATAGGGAATCGCAAAAGACTTGTAGTGGTATCGTCTTAAAAGGACAGCATTGAAATTTTGTTATTCAAATATAAAGAAAAGAATTACAGATAAATAATTTTCTGACGCTTATATTCTTTAACAAAGACTATCGATGATAGTTGGCATTGTCAAGGAAAATATATTTATTGTAATATTTAACGTATAAAATTATTCAAAAGTATTTATATTTGTAGTAAATTTCT
>NZ_CAMLRU010000012.1 GCF_946482535.1 uncultured Flavobacterium sp. | reverse complement strand
TACGGCCGGAGTGAAAGTTGTTGAAGTGGTTGTTTTATGGCGATTGTTAATTCCGAAAGTCTTGGTGGGTTTTGGTCACATTTCAAAAGACATAGTGCTTTCTTCAGCGGTTAATATCGTGGAGATTTGGGATAAAGACTTATACGAAAAATCAATCGCAGGCGACGATATTGACTTCGCGGATTTAGCCGAAGATGTAATGGGAAATATAAATGATGATGGCGATGGAATATCATAATCCGGTTTTACTCAAGGAAACAGTAGATGGCTTGAATATCAAACCTGATGGAATTTATGTCGATGTGACTTTTGGCGGTGGCGGACATTCAAAAGAAATTTTGAAACGCTTAGGGCCCAACGGAAAATTGTTCGGATTTGACCAAGATGAAGATGCTTGGGCCAATGCATTGCCCGATGAAAGATTTACGTTGATTCAAGAGAATTTCAGATATATCAAGCGTTTTTTGAGGTTTCACGGCGTGAAAAGTGTCGATGGTATTTTAGCCGATTTAGGGGTTTCATCTCACCAATTTGATGTGCCCGAAAGAGGTTTTTCCACTCGTTTTGATGCCGATTTGGATATGCGAATGAGCAAAAGAAACGAACTCGATGCACACAAAGTGATTAATGAATATGACGATGTTAATCTGAGACGCGTTTTTTTGGACTATGGTGAATTGAAGGCAGCTCCGGCCATCGCAAGAACTATTGTAGAAGCCAGAGAAAAAAGAGCCATCAATACGACCGAAGAATTAAAAATGGTGTTGGCCAAATATTTACCTGAAAAAGTAAAAAACAAAGTATTGGCCCAAATCTATCAAGCCATTCGAATTGAAGTCAATCAAGAAATGGAAGTGCTTAAAGAATTTTTAGAGCAATCCCTTGAGATATTGAAACCCGAAGGACGATTAAGCGTCATTTCCTATCACTCTTTAGAAGATAGATTGGTAAAACGCTTTATGAAAAACGGGATGTTTGAAGGTGAACCGGAGCGTGATTTCTTCGGAAATTTTACGGTGCCGTTTAAGTTAGTTGGAAAACTAATTGTTCCGACCGAAGCTGAAATAAAAATCAACAATAGAGCCAGAAGTGCCAAGTTAAGGATTGCTGAAAAAATTTAAAAAGTCAGATGAAAAAAGGAGTTTACGGCATATTAAAAGCACGATTCTTAGTCAATGAAGACGCTACTAAAAACTGGCGATTCATTGTGTTCTTGATTTTGCTGGCGATTTTGATGATTGCAAATGAACACCGATATGATCAAAAAATTTTCAGAATTGCCGAGTTGACTAATGAAGTTAAAGAATTGCGCTCAGAATTTGTAGACAAACGATCAGAATTAATGAAACTAAAAATGGAATCGACTGTTTCAGAAACAATGAAAGAGAGAAATATTTTCCCTTCATCGGTTCCGCCACAAAAAATAAAAATTAAAAAACCGGTTGAAAAAACATTCTTCCAAAAATTATGGCAGTAGAAGATAAACATATCTCTTACCGAATTTACCTAGTGGCTTTCTGTCTTTTTTTGATGGCTATGGCGATTACTTTCAAACTAACCAGAATTCAATGGGTTGAAGGTGATCATTACCGAAAGTTGGCAAAAGAAAGAACAGTGAAAAACTTTGTGATTCCGGCCAATAAAGGAAATATTTATTCTGCCGACGGAAGTTTGCTGGCTACTTCTATTCCTAATTACAATATCAGATTTGATGCAGTCGCGCCAAAAGCCGAAGATTTTAAGGAGAACGTAAGACCATTGGCAGATTCGTTGGCCAAAATGCTGGGCAAACCAAGTTCTTTTTATCATTCACAATTGACCTCCGCCAGAAACAATAAAAACAGGTATTTGTTGGTAGCTCGTGATTTGAGTTATACCCAATACATGAAAATTAAAAGCTTCCCATTATTCAATTTAGGAGCGAATAAAGGCGGCATGATCACCGAACAAGAAACGGTTCGTGAACATCCAATCGGAAAAATCGCCGAAAGAACCATTGGTTACGAAAGAATCACACCCGAAGGAAAGCCCGATGGTAAAGGTATTGAATGGTCTTTCAGAAAATATTTAAACGGAAAAGACGGTAAGGTTCTGAAACAAAAAATCGCCAAAGGCCAATGGAAACCTATTCGCGATCAAAACGAAATTGACCCGCAAGATGGCTATGATGTAATTTCTACCATTGATGTATATATCCAAGATATCGCGCATCATGCATTATTAAAACAACTCAAAGATTACAATGCCGAACACGGTTGCGTGGTCGTGATGGAAACCAAAACCGGTAAAATCAGAGCGATTTCTAATTTGGGTAAACTAAAGGAATCGGATTCAACTTATTTCGAAACTCAGAATTATGCGGTTGCCGAATCACATGAACCTGGTTCAACATTTAAGTTGGTTGACATGATTGCTTTGTTAGATGACGAAAAAGTGGACACCAATAAAGTTTACGACAGTCGTGGCGGAATCATAGAATACCGAGGAAAAAAAGTGCGCGATTCGCATGAAGGCGGATACGGAAAAATTTCCCTCGGAAGAGGTTTTGAAGTGTCATCCAATACCGTTTTAGTTCAAGCGGTTTATGAAAATTATAAAAATAACCCAAAAGAGTTTGTGGAAAGAATCGACCGAATGGGTTTGAATAAACCTTTAGGATTGCCTTTTCAAGGTGAAGGCAAACCTTATATTCCGCAACCGGGTGACAAACATTGGAGTGCTATTTCTTTACCGTGGATGGCTTTTGGTTACGGAGTTTCAGTGACGCCTTTGCAGACTTTAACCTTGTATAATGCGATAGCCAACAACGGTGAAATGGTAAAACCGCAATTCGTTTCCGAAATAAAAGAGTGGAATAAAACCATCAAGAAATACAACAAAGAGGTCATCAATCCTAAAATCTGCTCCGATGAAACGATTAAAAAGTTAAAAGCAGTTCTGGAGAATGTAGTTAAAAAAGGTACCGGTTCAAAATTGTATTCCAAAGATTTTTCCATGGCCGGAAAAACCGGAACTGCTCAAGCCAATTACGGTAAAAACGGTGGAAGCGAGAAACATTACATTTCTTCTTTCGTGGGCTTTTTCCCGGCAGAAAATCCGAAATATTCTTGTATTGTGGTAGTTCACAAACCCAATACTTCTGGGAATAATTATTACGGAGCCGATGTGGCTGGACCGGTTTTCAAACGCGTAGCACAAAAGATTTTTACCGATGCTCCGTCAACCAACGAGATTAAAAACCTGAATAAAAAAATTGCCAAACAAGAAAAAGCCTATAACGACTACGCCGTGAAGTCAAATACTGACGGAAAAACGATTCCCAATGTAAAAGGCATGAGCGGAATGGATGCCGTAGCGCTTTTGGAAAACATGAAAATGAAAGTGAAAGTAGTTGGGTTCGGAAAAGTGAAAAGACAATCTATTCAACCCGGTTCTCCTTTAAATAAAAATCAAGTCATCATACTCGAATTATCGTGATTATTTTAAAAGACATATTATACAAAGTCGCTATAGAAGTCGTTAAAGGTTCGACCGAAATGCCTATTGGTAAAATCGAATTCGATTCACGTAAAGTCACACAAGATGATGTGTTTGTGGCGATTCGAGGTACGGTTTCTAACGGACATGATTTTATTGAAAAAGCCATCAATCTCGGAGCAACAGTTATTGTTTGTGATACTTTGCCCGAAATTATTGTAACCGGCGTAACCTATATTCAGGTGAAAGATACCAATGCAGCGCTAGCATTTTTGGCCTCAAACTATTACGGTAATCCATCCCAAAATTTAAAATTAGTCGGAATCACAGGAACCAACGGCAAAACCACTATTGCTTCACTTTTGTTTCAATTATTCAAAAAGGCAGGTTACAAAGTTGGTTTGTTGTCAACGGTAAAAATCATGGTGGATGATACAGAATACAAAGCCACACATACTACGCCGGATTCTTTAGCTATTAATTATTATTTAGCCGAAATGAATTCGGTTGGGGTAGAATATTGCTTTATGGAAGTCAGCTCTCACGGTATTCATCAGAAACGCGCCGAAGGATTGCACTTTGCTGGTGGTGTATTCACTAATCTGTCACACGATCATTTAGATTACCATCCGACTTTTGCCGAATACAGAGATGTCAAAAAATCATTTTTCGACCATTTGCCTAAAACTGCTTTTGCCTTAACCAACATCGATGACAAAAACGGCTTGGTTATGTTGCAAAATACTTATGCCAAAAAATTGACTTATGCTCTAAAATCTTATGCCGATTATAAAGCACAAATCTTAGAAAACCAATTGTCGGGATTGTTGCTGAAAATCAATGAAAATGAAGTTTGGGTAAGATTGATAGGCACTTTCAATGCTTATAATTTATTGGCGATTTACGGAACGGCGGTAGAATTAGGATTAGATAAATTAGAAGTCTTGCGTTTGCTTTCCGAATTAGAAAGTGTTTCAGGTCGATTCCAGTTCATCGTTTCCGACCAAAAAATAACAGCCATTGTAGACTATGCACATACACCGGATGCCTTAGAAAATGTGTTGAGTACGATCAATGATATCCGTACCAATAATGAAAAATTGATTACGGTAGTAGGATGTGGCGGCGATAGAGATAAAGCCAAAAGACCTATCATGGCCAATATTGCTACAAACATGAGCAATCAGGTAATCATCACTTCCGACAATCCGCGAACCGAAGATCCTATTGATATTATAGCCGATATGGAAAAAGGAGTAGAACCGCAAAACCATAAAAAAACGTTGTCCATTGTCGATAGAAAACAAGCCATTAAAACTGCTTGCCAATTGGCCGGGCCAAATGATATCATTTTAATTGCCGGAAAAGGACACGAAACTTATCAGGAAATACAAGGTGTTCGTCATGATTTTGACGATATGAAAATTGTAAAAGAACTATTAGAACAACTGGGAAAATAACAAAATTAAAATCTCAAAAAACAGAAGGGCATTTGAATTTGAGAATTGAAATTTATTTGGGATTTGATAATTGAACATTGAAATTTAAAGAATATGCTGTATTATTTATTTGAATACCTCGACAAAACCATGGATGTTCCGGGAACCGGAGTTTTCCAGTACATTACTTTTCGTTCGGCTTTAGCGATTATACTGTCGCTGATGATTTCAACCATTTACGGAAAAAAAATCATCAACTTTTTGAGAAATCAACAAGTAGGCGAAACCGTTAGAGAGTTGGGTTTACAAGGCCAAAATGAAAAAGCGGGAACGCCAACCATGGGTGGATTAATCATCATTATTGCCACACTGATTCCGGTAATTTTGTTGACCAAACTGAATAATATCTACATCATTCTTTTGATAGTAACCACACTTTGGATGGGAACCATCGGTTTCATAGATGATTACATCAAAATTTTCAAAAAAGACAAACAAGGATTAAAAGGAATTTTCAAAGTAATTGGCCAAGTGGGTTTAGGATTAATTGTAGGTTCGGTACTGTATTTTCATCCGGGTGTAACCGTTAGAGAAAAAGCACCGATTACAAATCCAACCGAAAATGTAGTTTCGCAAACTCCAATCGAACACAAATCAACGACAACAACAATTCCGTTTACCAAAAACAACGAGTTGGATTATGCCAAATTCATAGAATGGACCGGAGAAGGTTATGAAAATTGGGCTTGGTTAGTGTTTATTCCGATAGTAATTTTTATCATCACCGCCGTTTCAAACGGTGCCAATTTAACGGATGGAATTGATGGTTTAGCCGCCGGAACATCGGCGATTTCCGTACTCGCTTTGGGGATTTTTACCTTCGTTTCGGGTAACGTGATTTTGTCCAATTACCTGAATATTATGTACATCCCGAATTCAGGAGAAATGACGGTGTTTATCTCGGCTTTCGTGGGAGCATTAATCGGATTTCTTTGGTATAATTCCTATCCGGCATCTGTATTTATGGGCGATACCGGAAGTTTAACCATTGGTGGAATTATAGCGGTTTTAGCGATTTCAGTTCGCAAAGAGATGTTGCTACCGGTATTGTGTGCCATCTTTTTTGCCGAAAATTTATCGGTGATTATGCAGGTTTCCTATTTCAAATACACCAAGAAACGCTTTGGCGAAGGAAGACGCATTTTCCTCATGTCGCCATTGCACCATCATTACCAAAAGAAAGGCTATCACGAAAGTAAAATCGTAACCCGATTTTGGATTGTGGCCATATTGCTTGCCATCGTTTCTATTGTGACTTTAAAATTGAGATAATGAAGCGATTGGTTGTACTTGGTGGAGGCGAAAGTGGTGTAGGTACCGCCATTTTAGGAAAGAAAGAAGGATACGATGTTTTTGTATCCGATATGGGAAAAATAAAAGAAAAATACAGAGACGTTCTTAACAAATATGAAATCAAATGGGAAGACGAACAGCACACAGAGGATTTAATTCTCAATGCTGATGTGGTCATGAAAAGTCCCGGAATTCCGGACAAAGCACCATTGGTAAAAAAACTGTTGGAAAAAGGAATTTCAGTCATTTCCGAAATCGAATTTGCTTATCAGTTTACCAATGCAAAAACCATCGGAATCACCGGAAGCAACGGGAAAACCACTACCACCATGTTGACTTACCATTTGCTGAAACAAGGCGGATTAAATGTAGGATTGGGCGGGAATATCGGGAAAAGTTTCGCCTGGCAAGTGGCCGAAGAAAACTACGATTACTATGTGTTGGAATTGAGCAGTTTTCAATTGGACGGCATAAATAATTATAAGCCCGAAATAGCAATTCTAACCAACATCAGTCCGGATCATTTGGATCGATATGAGTATAAATATGAAAATTATATCGCGTCAAAATTCAGAATAACAATGAACCAAACCGAAGCCGATTTCTTCATCTACGATGCCGATGACGAAGCGATTTCAGAATGGTTGCAAAACAATAAAACAAAAGCACAATTAATTCCTTTTTCACTAAACAAAACTTTTGAAAACGGAGCCTTTATAAAAAACAACATTATGGATATTATCATCAACAACGAAGAATTTGAAATGAAAACCGCTGACATTTCATTGGAAGGAAAACACAACATGAAAAACGCTATGGCTGCGACTTCTGTCGCCCAATTGATGAAAATCAGAAAACAAACCATACGCGAAAGTTTGTCTAATTTCCAAGGCGTTGAACATCGATTAGAAAAGGTATTGAAAATCCAAAATGTACAATACATCAACGATAGTAAAGCCACCAATGTAAACGCCACTTTCTTCGCCTTAGACAGCATGACCGTTCCAACGGTTTGGATCGTCGGTGGTGTTGATAAAGGAAACGACTACAGCGAGTTGATGCCTTTGGTTAGAGAAAAAGTAAAAGCGATAATCTGCCTTGGGTTAGATAACAAAAAAATCATCGATGCCTTCAGCGATGTAGTCGATATGATGGTAGAAGTAGACAACATGCGAGATGCAGTAAATACGTCAAAACATTTAGCGGAAAAAGGCGATGCAGTTTTATTATCACCGGCTTGTGCAAGTTTTGATTTGTTCCAAAATTACGAAGACAGAGGAAACCAGTTCAAAGCAGCGGTAAAGAATTTATAGAGAGCAATTAGCTGTCAGCATTTAGCTATCAGCAAAAAAATAATAAAAAGAGCTAACAGCTAACGGCTGAAAGCTATGAGCAAAAAAAAATGAAAGAACTAATTCACAGCTTAAAAGGAGATAAAGTCATCTGGGCATTCGTAGCCTTGTTGGCCTTGTTTTCGTTTATGCCGGTGTTTAGTGCGAGTAGTAATTTGGCCTACATGCGCCACGGTTCAGGAAACGCATTGACTTATTTGTTGAAACACGGCGCACAAGTATTTGTCGGGTTTTTCATTTTATACAAAATACACAAAGTACCGTATCATTATTTCCGAACGATTTCAAGGTTGTTATTGCCGGTCGTTTGGGTATTGTTAATTTATACTTTGTTCAAAGGAACCGTAATTCAAGGTGCCAATGCCAGCCGCTGGATTCAAATTCCGTTTATAGGAATCACATTCCAAACATCAACATTAGCCTCTATAGTTTTATATGTTTTTGTGGCCAGATATTTATCCAAAACCAGAGAAACGCCTATTACTTTCCAAAATTCATTATGGGATTTATGGACACCGGTTTTTATTACCGTAATCCTGATTTTACCGGCGAATTTATCCACCGCAGCTTTGATCTTTTCCATGGTTTTAATGCTGACTTTTATTGGAAAATACCCGTTGAAATATATCGGAATCATCGTTGGTGCCGGAATTATAGGGCTAACCTTTTTTATATTGGTAGCGAAACAATTCCCCGAAGCTTTCCCGAATCGTGTAGATACTTGGATCAATCGTATCGATAATTTTACCACCGATAAACCCGATGAGGATGATTACCAAATCGAAAAAGCCAAAATCGCTATTGCGTCAGGCGGTATTTATGGTTTAGGTCCGGGGAAAAGTGTACAGAAAAACTTTTTACCACAATCGTCTTCCGATTTTATCTATGCGATTATAGTCGAAGAGTACGGCTTGTTCGGTGGTATCTTAGTGCTAAGTATGTACTTGTTATTGTTGTTCCGATTTGTAGTTGCAGCGCACAAAGCCAATTCGATGTTCGGAAAATTAGTGGTCATAGGTTTGGGCTTCCCGATTATTTTTCAAGCGATGACCAACATGGCGGTGGCCGTAGAGTTGTTGCCGGTAACCGGACAAACATTACCCCTAATCAGTAGCGGAGGAAGTTCGATTTGGATGACTTGTATCGCACTCGGAATCATTTTGAGTGTGACCAAAAAAGAAGAAGAAATCGCAGAAGAATTAGCCGAAAAACAAAAACGCGAAGATGCTTTGAATAAGCTAATCGACAAACAATTGCAAGAACAGGAAGAAGCAGAAAAAGCTGCGGCACAAGCTGAGTTGGAAAGCTATTCCATCAAAGAAGAAGCCAATCCATTGGAACCTATTTTGAAGAAAAACTAAATGAAAAAATTAAAATTCATCTTAAGCGGAGGCGGAACAGGCGGACATATTTATCCGGCGGTTGCGATTGCCAATGAGTTAAAGTCTCGTTTCCCTGATGCCGAATTTCTTTTTGTAGGTGCCAAAGACAAAATGGAAATGCAAAAAGTACCGCAAGCGGGTTACAAAATCGAAGGCTTGTGGATTGCCGGTTTGCAACGAAAACTGACTTTACAAAACATGATGTTCCCATTCAAACTCATGAGCAGTTTGTGGAAATCAAGAAAAATTATCAGAAAGTTCCAACCTGATGTAGTTATAGGAACCGGAGGTTTTGCCAGCGGTCCGTTATTGCAAGCCGCTAATAGCATGAATATACCAACAGTCATTCAGGAACAAAATTCCTATCCGGGTATTACCAACAAACTGTTGAGCAAAAAAGCCAATGCGATTTGTGTGGCCTATGAAAATTTAGAAAGATTTTTTCCTAAAGAAAAGATAGTGTTCACCGGAAATCCCGTTCGTCAGGATTTGCTCGATGTGGAAACTAAAAGAAGTGAAGGAATCGCTTATTTCAATTTGGATACCAATAAAAAAACGTTGTTGGTTCTTGGAGGAAGTCTGGGTGCCAGAAGAGTAAACCAATTAATCGCCAAAGAACTCGATTTTCTTTTAGCAAGCGGTGTTCAGGTTTTTTGGCAATGCGGCAAATTGTATTTCGAAGAATACAATCATTTTAATGAAAAGGAAAATGTACAGGTTGTAGCCTTTATCGACAGAATGGATTTGATTTATGCTGCCGCCGATTTTGTAATTTCTCGTGCCGGAGCATCATCGGTTTCCGAATTGTGTTTGGTGGGCAAACCAACCATTTTTATTCCGTCACCAAACGTAGCCGAAGACCACCAAACCAAAAATGCCAAAGCTATAGTAGATAAAAACGGAGCGGTATTGTTGCGAGAAAGTGAATTGGATGAAAAATTTGAATCGACATTTTCAGATTTAATAGCTAACGAAATCCGGCAAAAGGAACTCAGTCAAAACATCAAAGCCTTAGCCAAACCCAATGCCACAAAAGATATAGTAGAAGAAATAATAAAACTGATTAAATAAAGTGAATCTAAACCAAATCCATAACGTCTATTTCATCGGCATCGGAGGCATCGGAATGAGTGCCTTGGCTCGTTATTTCCAAAACATCGGCAAGAATGTTTCGGGTTATGACAAGACGCCAACGATGTTAACCGACGAATTGATTGCTGCCGGAATGAACATTCATTTCGAAGACAATATCGGTTTGATTCCTGCAGATTATTATGTAGAAAATACCTTGGTAATCATCACGCCGGCAGTGCCTGTTACGCACTCGGAATGGAATTACTTTTTGGAAAGAAATTACACGGTAAAAAAACGCGCGGAAGTTTTAGGGATTATCACCAAAGATACTTTTTGTTTCGCCGTAGCCGGAACCCACGGAAAAACAACAACCTCGAGTATTCTGGGTCATATTTTGTATGAAAGCGGTGCCGATGTAACGGCCTTTTTAGGCGGAATTGTGGAAAATTATCATTCCAATTTAATTGGAAACGGAAAAACCATAACCGTTGTAGAAGCCGATGAATTCGATCGTTCGTTCTTGCATTTGCATCCCAACATTGCCTGCGTTACCTCAATGGACGCCGACCATTTAGACATTTATGGCGATGCTACTGCGATAGAAGATTCGTTCCGCGAATTTGCCGATAAAGTAGAAGATAAAAACAATTTGTTCGTGCCCAAAGGTTTGCCGCTCGAAGGTTTAACCATCGGAATCAACGAAGATTCAACCTATAAAGCTTTCAATATCCGTATTGAAAACGGATACTACGTTTTTGATGTCCAAACACCATCGGAAACGATTACCGATTTAAAATTCGGTTTGCCGGGAAGACACAATTTAATGAATGCCTTGATGGCTTTAGCAATGTCTAAGACTTATGGTACCCCAACCGAGTCCATTGCTAAAGCCTTGGCTTCATTCAAAGGAATCCAACGCCGATTTTCTTATCAAATCAAAACCAATGATTTGGTTTATATCGATGATTATGCGCATCATCCAACCGAAATTAACGCTGTGCATCAAGCGGTTCGCGAATTGTATCCGAACCAAAAAGTACTAGCGATTTTTCAGCCGCATTTGTTCAGCAGAACTAAAGATTTTGCCGATGATTTTGCCAAAAGTTTGTCGCAATTTGACGAAGTTTTGTTGTTAGATATTTATCCCGCACGCGAATTACCAATGGAAGGAATTACCTCAAGCTGGCTACTTTCCAAAATGGAAAATTCAAACAAAAAATTGGTTTCTAAAGGCGATTTGATCCCAACTATTTTAGAAAATTCGGCTAAAATAATTGTGACCATAGGCGCAGGTGATATTGGTGAATTAGTTCCGAAAATTAAATTGGCTTTATCATGAAGATTTTAACATGGACAAATATCAGATTAGTGTTGATGATTTCGGTCGTAATCTTCCTGTTTTCGTTCACTTCGCACCGAAATGCCCTGCGAAAAGTTAAAAAAACAGAGGTGATTTTTGTCGGCGAAAACGCTCTTTTTTTGAAGCCCGAAACGGTTAATAAATTGTTAATAGAAAAAAATCGGGACCTAAAAACTATCAATAAAGATGGTTTAGATTTGAATAAATTGGAAAAATCCGTCAGTAGCCATCAGATGATTCACAAAGCAGATGTTTTTGTCAGTGTTGACGGGGTTTTAAAAGCAGTGGTAGAACAAAAAATACCACTGGGTAGAGTGTTTGATGAAACGGGTTCTTTTTATATTGATTATGAGGGTAATAAAATGCCTTTATCGGATAATTTTACTGCCAGAGTACCACTCATATCAGGGGAAATTACAGCAGTTAAAAAAGAAAAATTATCTGAAGTTTTGAAGAGAATAGCCGAGGATGATTTTTTGAAAAAAAACATCATCGGTGTGCAGGTTTTGTCAAACGGCGGATTGATTTTAGCGAACAGAAATTACGATTACCAAATCGATTTCGGGCGAACTATTAACATCGACAGAAAATTTAAGAATTATAAAGCCTTTTTTCAGAAGGCCGTTTTAGATAGTACTTTGAACAAGTATCGAAGAATTAATTTGAAGTTTACCAAGCAAGTGGTGTGCATTAAATAGAAGATTATGGAAAAAGAGAATATTGCAGTCGGATTAGACATTGGGACAACCAAGATTGTAGCCATGATTGGCAAGAAAAACGAGTACGGAAAATTGGAAATTTTGGGCGTTGGAAAATCCAAAAGTCTCGGTGTGGCTCGTGGTGTGGTAAATAACATTACCCAAACCATACAATCAATTCAACAAGCAGTTCTTGAAGCAGAAAATAATTCAGGTTACAAAATAAACGATGTGGTAGTTGGTATTGCCGGACAACACATCAGAAGCATACAACACACGGATTACGTGATCAGAACAAACCCTGAGGAAGTAATCAGCGGTCGTGATATTCAATTGCTAATCGACCAAGTAAACAAATTGGCCATGCTACCGGGTGAAGAAATCATCCACGTATTGCCGCAAGAATTCAAAATCGATGGGCAAACCGAAATCAAAGAGCCTATCGGAATGTACGGCGCTCGTTTGGAAGCCAGTTTCCACGTGGTAGTCGGGCAAGCGTCTTCTATCAGAAACGTAGGCAGATGTATCCAAAGTTCGGGTATCGAATTGTCGGGATTGACGTTAGAACCATTGGCTTCAGCAGATGCTGTTTTAAGTCAGGAAGAAAAAGAAGCCGGTGTAGCTTTGATTGATATCGGTGGCGGAACCACAGATTTGGCCATCTTCAAAGACGGCATCATTCGCCACACTGCCGTAGTGCCTTTCGGTGGAAATGTCATTACCGATGATATCAAGGAAGGATGTTCGATTATTGAAAAACAAGCCGAGCTTTTGAAAGTTAAATTCGGTTCCGCTTGGCCGGGTGAAAATAAAGACAACGAAATTGTATCGATTCCGGGTTTAAGAGGAAGAGATCCGAAAGAGATTTCGCTTAAGAATTTATCGAAAATTATCCACGCCAGAGTAGTGGAAATTATCGAACAGGTTTTTACCGAAATCAAAGCTTACGGTCACGAAGATCCGCGAAAGAAATTAATAGCCGGTATTGTATTAACCGGTGGTGGTTCGCAACTCAAACACATCAAGCAATTGGTGGAATACATTACGGGAATGGACACCAGAATCGGGTATCCAAATGAACATTTAGCAGGCAATTCGGGAGAAGAAATCTCCAGTCCGCTATTTGCCACAGCCGTTGGTTTGGTGATGAACAGTATCGAAAACAATTCAAATAGTGCCTACAAAATCGAATTAAAAGAGGTTGTAGCAGAAACGCCAAGACCAGCGGTACAACAACCGGTTTTTGAGCCTAAAGCAGAAGAGAATCCGGTAGTGGTCAGTCAAGAAGTTGAAACAGCGCCGGAAAGCGACACCGCTGAAAAGCAAATCAAACGTTCGTTTTTTGACCGCTATGTAGACAAGATTAAAGATTTTTTAGACAATGCAGAATAGATTAAACAGAATAAATACCTAACACCAAAATAGTATGATAAGCAACTCAGAATTTGGAAGCATCTCATTTGATTTACCAAAGAATCAATCAAATGTGATCAAAGTAATCGGTGTTGGTGGCGGCGGAAGTAACGCTATCAATCACATGTTCAAACAAGGAATCAAAGGTGTAGATTTCATTGTTTGTAATACCGACTCGCAAGCACTTCAAAACAGTCCGGTACCTAACAAAATTCAGTTAGGTGTGAACTTAACCGAAGGTCTTGGCGCAGGCGCTAATCCCGATGTAGGACAACAATCCGCTTTGGAGAGTGTAGGCGACATCGAGAAGATGTTGGACAGCAATACCAAAATGGTCTTCATCACGGCCGGTATGGGCGGTGGAACCGGAACCGGTGCTGCTCCGGTAATAGCGCAATTGGCTAAGGAAAGAGATATTCTTACTGTAGGTATTGTAACTATTCCGTTCCAGTTTGAAGGTAAAGTGCGTTCCGACCAAGCGTTGTTAGGGGTTGAAAAATTAAGAAAACAAGTCGATTCTTTGATTGTTATCAATAACAATAAATTAAGAGAGGTTTACGGAAACTTAGGTTTCAAAGCCGGTTTCTCTAAAGCCGATGAAGTGTTGGCTACAGCTTCTCGCGGTATCGCTGAAGTAATTACACATCACTACACACAAAACATCGACTTAAAAGATGCCAAAACCGTATTGTCAAACAGCGGTACTGCTATTATGGGTTCTGCTGTGGCTACCGGTGACAACCGCGCCAAAGAAGCCATCATCACGGCCTTGGATTCTCCATTGTTGAATGATAATAAAATTACAGGAGCTAAAAACGTATTGTTGCTTATCGTTTCAGGCTCTAACGAAATTACTATCGACGAAATCGGAGAAATCAATGACCACATCCAAACGGAAGCCGGTTACAACGCCAACATCATCATGGGAGTTGGTGAAGATGAAACTTTAGGCGAAGCTATTGCCGTAACTATCATCGCGACTGGTTTTAACGTAGAACAGCAAAATGGCATCGTAAACACAGAAGTGAAAAAAATTGTTCACGCTTTAGAAGACGATCAAAAATTGGTGCGCGATTTAACCCAAAAACCGGTTGAAGTCTTCCAAAATATTGTGGATACACCAAAAGCAGAAACCAAAGAAGAAAAAATCGTATTCGAATTAATCGAAGAAGACCCGAGCGATAGCGAACTGGCGCAGCAAATAGAAACTCCGGCAGCCATCGTTAACGATAACGAACTAATCGCCATGAACCAATTCATCCGCAATTTAGATGTAACTTTCGAAATCGTATCGCCTATCAAAGACATCGATTTCAAAGTAACTACTCCGGAAGTCAAAGCCATGGAAGTAGTAGAGCCGAAAAATGTGATTGAGGAAGAGCAAATCACCTTCACTTTCGATATGCCGGCCGCAACGCCTGTATTTGAAAAAGTGGAAGAGCCTAAAGCTGAAATCGTAGAAGAAACCAAAATCGTTTTCGATTTGTCTGAAGCCAACGAGATTAAGGTAAATGAAGCAGTAGAGTTCGTACCGGTTACAGAAGTAAACGAAGGCGGCGTAATCAAATATTCTTTGGAAGAGTACATGGAGTTGGAAAACGACTTACTCAACTCAAAACCGGCAGCTAAAACTGTAGTAGAAGAGCCAATCGCTGAGGAATTAAACATCACCATGAAAGTGGAAACCGAAAAACCTCAAGCGGTAAACTACTTCGACGAAGTGTCTCCGGTGGAAATGACCATCGAGGAAACCTTGAAACACAGAGCCGACGAGCGCAGAAGAAAATTAAAAGAGTTCAATTACAAATTCCACAACAATCCGTCCAGAATTGAGGAATTGGAAAAAGAACCTGCATACAAAAGATTAGGGGTTGACCTGTCAAACAACGCCGACAATAACGCAAACTCCAGAATGTCATTGGGAACCGATAGTAACGACGACTTACAAATCCGTACCAACAATTCATTCTTGCACGATAATGTAGATTAAGATTAGTCTGCCATTTTTCTAATCGCATAACCCGAAAATTTCCTTGAGATTTTCGGGTTATTTTTTTTAACTTCGCAGGGCTTTTTAGGCTTGTCCCAAATTTAGTTTGGGAAGCGAATGGTTCGGGCGGTTTCAGCCAACCATATTCCCGCTTTCCGTTGCAATCTCTTCGAGGATTTCCACTACAATCGGGGCTAAAGAGCCAACCATATTTAATGTCTAAAATTTAATATCTAATATCAAGATGAGTTTAGAAACCCAAATCATGGACGAAATGAAAAACGCCATGAGAGCCAAAGACACCGTAGCTTTAGAAGCGTTAAGAGCGATCAAATCGGGCATCATCTTAGCCAAAACCGAAGCCGGTGCCGGTGATACTTTGTCAGCCGACGACGAAATCAAATTGTTGCAGCGTTTGGTGAAGCAAAGAAAAGACAGCGCTTCCATTTACAATGAACAAGGCAGAGCCGACTTAGCCGAACCGGAATTAGCCCAAGTAGCGGTAATAGAGAAATTCCTTCCGGCGCAATTATCCGAAGCCGAAGTAGAAACCACAGTAGCCGCAATCATTGCAGAAGGCGGTTTTTCAGGTATGGCCTCTATGGGACAAGTAATGGGTAAAGCTTCAGCAGCCTTAGCCGGTAAAACTGATGGCAAAACCATTTCCACTATAGTAAAGAAATTATTAGCATAATTGAAAAGTACAAAGGACAAAGTTGGAAGTACGAAGTGTTCCTTTTAACTTCATACTTTGTACTTCAAACTTTAAAATGGCTGCGTAGTTCAACTGGATAGAATATCAGATTTCGGCTCTGAGGGTTGGGGGTTCGAATCCCTTCGCGGTCACATTTGAGATTAAGAGGAGAACGTCCGGTGGACGTTCTGAAAAAAAGGATGCTCTTTTGAGTATCCTTTTTATTTTCAAAGCTGAACTTTGTCAGGGAAGACAAAGTCAACCCTACCGGGGTCACTGTATAAGCTCAAGTTTAGTCTTGGGCTTTTTTTATATCTTTAGCCAATGGAAATAATTTTTTCGGTTTTTATGGCCCTATTTATTCTGGGCATTTTCTTTTACATGTTCTTCATGTTTATCATGAGCTTATTGGATGATATTGCTATCGCTCTTTTTCACAGACCGCTTTACATTCATCTTTATTTAAACCCCAAAAAGATAAGCCCCGAAGAGGAATTCTTTCTCAGACAAAAGTTTCCTTTTTACCAAAAGCTTTCAGAGAAACATAAGGTTTATTTCCACCATCGATTGGCGAGTTTTAAAGAAACTTATCAATTTATACCTAGAGAAGATTTCCAAGTCAGTAGAGAAGTACAAACTCTCATTGCCGGTACTTACGTTATGTTGACTTTCGGAATGCGACGTTATTTGATTGACACTTTTGATAAAATCATTATTTATCCGGAGGAATATTATTCAAATCAAAGCGAAGCTTACCACAAAGGCGAATTTAATCCGCGAATGAAAGCTGTGGTTTTTTCTTGGAAAGATTTTATAAGCGGATTTGAGATAGACAATGATAATTTGAATTTAGGTATTCACGAGTTTTCCCATGTCATTCATCATCATAGCTTGCGTAGCCAAGACGGAAGCTCGTTGGCTTTCAGAAAACAACATGATCGATTATACAAAGAGGTAAATCATCCGCCTAATAGACAAAAATTAATCGATTCAGAGTATTTTCGCATTTATGCTTATACCAACCATTTTGAATTCATATCGGTTATTATTGAACATTATTTTGAAACCCCGGAAGAATTCGAAAGTCAATTCCCCGAATTGTTTGACTACGTTAGCAAAATGCTCAATCACAAGCATTAGTTTTACCAAAACAAAGTATATAGAGCCGCTAAAAGCGATAAGATAACCAACATCCCAACGGTAAAGCTCGGCGACATTTTGAACATCGTTTTGTCTATTTCCAAACCATTTGGTTTTACGCCTTTTTTGTTTTCATAAATACTGATAAAGTACATGCCGATAATGCAAAGGGCAAACACAAATCCCATTCTGTCTATAAACGGAATCTCATAAATACCATTCGCATTAGGTACCGCAAATCCCATCGGATTTAAGAATGATAAGTCGACAAAAGCAGGCATGAATTTGAAGATAATTGACATCAAGAAACCGCCAATCGTGGCAAATAGTGCCGCATTAGAAGTGGTTTTTTTCCAAAAGAATCCAAGAATAAACATCGCAAAAACACCCGGACTCACAAAACCGGTATATTCCTGTATGTATTGGAAACCACCTTTTTTGTCAATGCCTAAAAACGGAGCGACAAGAACCGCAATAATCATAGCCGTTATGATGGTTAGTTTTCCTATGTTGACCAATTTTTTCTCATTGGCTTCCGTATTAATCTTCTCTTTATAAATGTCTAAAGTGAATATCGTAGCAATACTATTGGCTTTTCCGGCTAACGAAGCCACTATGGCCGCAGTTAAAGCCGCAAAGGACAATCCTTTTAAACCAACCGGTAATAAATTTAATAAGATAGGATAAGCTCTGTCCGGATTGACACTGCCGTCTTGTAGCATTTCGGTTTGGAAATGTCCGTTTTGGTATAACACATAGGCTGCAATTCCCGGCAAAACCACGATTACCGGCATTAATAATTTTAAGAAAGCGGCAAATAAGATTCCGCCACGAGCGGTTTTTAAATCGGCACCCAAAGCTCTTTGCGTGATGTATTGGTTACAACCCCAATAATTCAAGTTGATGATCAACATTCCGCCAATCAATACTGATAGTCCTGGCAAGTCCATATAATTCGGATTCGATTTGGCGAAAATCATGTGGAAATGGTCATCGGCCTTTTCTCGCATCAAATTAAATCCATTGACTACGCCTTCAGAACCAAATTCGGTAGCCACCAAATTCAAAGCCAAATATGTCGTTACCAATCCGCCCAAAATCAAAAAGAAAACCTGAATCACATCGGTATAACCAATTACTTTCATACCGCCCAACGTAATCATCACGGCGAAGAAAGCCAAGAACATCATACAAAAAGTAATGTTCAATCCCGAAATACTGCTGATGGCTAATGCGCCTAAATACAGGATTGAAGTCAGATTTACCAACACATAAAGCAACAGCCAAAATACCGCCATAATCATCGCTACATTGCTGTTGTAACGTTTGTTCAAGTATTGCGGCATGGTGAAAATTTTATTCTTCAGATACACCGGCATGAAGAAAACCGCGACTATAACCAAGGTTGCGGCTGCCATCCATTCGTAAGTGGCAATCGCTAATCCCATTTTAAAACCGCTGCCGCTCATTCCGATGAATTGTTCCGCACTGATGTTGCTGGCGATTAATGACGCGCCAATCGCCCACCAAGTCAACGAACCTTCGGCCAAGAAATAATCGTTGCTACTGGTTTGCGCTTTCTTTTTTCGGTTGTAAATCCAGAATCCGTATCCGACAATAATGACGAAATACGCGAAGAATACGATGTAATCTTGGGTGGCTAAGGTTTGCATGTTATTGGTTTTTGGTTTTGTAATGTTGGTTAGGTAACTCTCTTAAAATTTTGGCACTTTGTTCCGGTGAAATATCACGTTGCGCTTCGCCCAGCATTTCGTAGCCGACCATGAATTTTTTTACAGTCGCGCTTCTCAATAACGGCGGATAAAAATGCATGTGGAAATGCCATTCAGGATGCGAAACCCTATCCGTTGGCGCTTGATGGATTCCGGAAGAATAGGGGAAAGACGTTTCAAAAAGATTGTCGTATTTCACCGTAATGCCTTTGATGATTTCGGCAAAAGCTTTGGTTTCCTCTTGTGTCATGGCGATGATATTGCTGAAATGTCTTTTGGAAATAATTATCGTTTCATAAGGCCAAGTCGCCCAAAACGGAACGAGTACCACAAAATGCTCATTCTCTAAAACAAGTCGTTCTTGTAATATTAATTCTTCCTCTAAATAATCTTTCAGCAGGCTTGTTTTGTTTTTTTCATAGTAAGCGCGAAGGTTTTTTTGCGTTTTTTCGACTTGTGTCGGCAAAGACGATTGTGCCCAAATTTGTCCATGCGGATGCGGATTGCTGCAACCCATAACGCTGCCTTTGTTTTCAAAGATTTGCACGTAATTGATAAAATCATGTTGGCCCAATTCGAGGTATTGTTCCTTCCAGGTTTGGACTACTTTTTCAATGGATTCGACTTCCATTTCAGGCAATGTCAGGTTGTGTTTTGGGGAAAAGCACACGACTTTGTTAATACCGCGTTCGGGTTTTAATTGGAATAAGGAATTGTTTTTGTTTTCGAAATTGACTTCGGTTGAAAGTAAAGCCGAAAAGTCATTTTCAAACGCATAGCAATCGGAGTATTCGGGATTTTTGACGCCATTGGCACGAACATTTCCGGCGCACAAATAACAATCTTTGTCGTGTTCGGGGCGATGGTCTTCGGGTAAAGTTTCTTTTTGGCCTTGCCATGGTCGTTTGGCACGATGGGGTGAAACCAAAATCCATTCGTCGAGTAACGGATTGTGTCTTCGGTGTGGATGTTCGTTATGGTTGAATTGTTGCATGGTTGTTTTTGCGTTAGGGATTGGAGCATTGTTTGAGCTCTTTTTTGTTTGTTAAAACAAAAAAAGCGAGTGCGGAAAGCCCGGCCTTTTTGGCAACGCCCTAATTATTTTTATATTTTGTTGTTCCTTTTGCAATTTTGATTTTATAGGCTTTTAGTTCGATGCCGAATTGGTTTCGATATTGTTTTGAAATGCGCTCGATTAAATCATTTTCGGTTCCTTTTTCGACCAAGTTGATGGAGCAACCTCCGAATCCGCCACCCATCATTCGCGCACCTAAAACCGATTTTTCGTGTTGTACGGCATCGACCAGAAAATCAATTTCAGCACAACTCACTTCGTATTCTTTAGACAAGCCTTCGTGGGTTTCCATCATTAATTGGCCCAGTTTTTTGAAATTGGAAATTTCCAAGGCTGTGGCCGCATCTTGAACCCTTTGGATTTCTTTAACCACAAAATGACAGCGTTTAAAAATCACCTCGCCTAAGGTATCTTTCAATCTCAAAACCATCTCCTCGGTGCAATCTCTAAAGGTTTTAACCTCCTGAAAATGGAGCTTGATAAAGGCCAAACCTTGTTCAACTTCTTGTCTTCGGTCGTTGTAGCCCGAAGTCAGATGCGTGTGCTTCACATTGCTGTCCAATAAAAGTAGCGAATATTTTTTGAAATCGGCTTTGTAATATTGATACTCTAAAGTATTGCAATCGAGTTTGATGACGCTGTTTTTTTTACCGAAAACCGAGGCAAATTGGTCCATGATGCCGCAATTAACACCTACAAAAGTATGTTCCGATTTTTGTCCGATGAGCGCGATTTCTTCTTTGGTTAAACCCAACTCAAAGAGTTTGTTCATCGCATAACCGATGCCACATTCTAAAGCCGCAGACGAGGACAAACCCGCGCCCATTGGAATGGTACTGCTGAAAACGATGTTGAAACCGGTGGTTAAACCTTTGGGTTTTAATTGGTGAAATACACCTAAAATGTAATTCACCCACATTTTATCGATGGGTTTCAGGTCGTCATTTAAATCAAATTGGTAGGCTTCATTAAGGTCTTGGGCAATAAGGGTGCAATCGCTGCTTTCGTTTTTTGAAATGGCGAAACAGATGTATTTATTGATAGCGGCCGGCATAACAAAACCATCGTTGTAATCGACGTGTTCTCCAATGATATTGATTCTTCCCGGTGACAGGAAAATAGAATCAGGCTTTTGGTGAAATAACTTTTCAAAGTGTGCCGTGGTATGTTGGATTAATTGCTTCTTCATTATTTTACTTGTATAGTGGCGGAAGCCGAAAGTAATCCGTTAGACTTGGCTTCGAGCGTTATGGTTCCCGAAGTTTTTCCGGCCAAAATAATTACTTGGCATTTCCCGTTGAACGCACTGCGTTGCCAAGCGCCTTCGCGACATTTATCCGGTTCGTGAGAACTTGGGTCACCGTTGCCTACGCCTATAATTTTGGCATCGCCGGTCAGGTAGAATTTCACCATATTGTCGGCAACCGGCACTTCGCGTCCTTTGTCGTCAACAATAGAAACATTGTAAACTGTGGCGTCTTTACCATCAGCGATAAGCGTTGTTTTGTCGCTGGTTAGTATTACTTTATTGGCTGATCCGGTGGTTTCGACTTTGGCAGTGATTTTTTTGCCTTTTTTGTAGCCAATGGCTTCCAGTGTTCCCGGTTCGTAGTTGACTTGCCATTTTAGGTGGCTGTTTCTCGGCATGTTTTTTTTGCCTAAAGATTTTCCGTTCAAGAAAAGTTCTACTTCATCTGCATTAGAATTGACCCAAACCTCGATGGGTTGGCCCACTTTTTCCGGCCAATTCCAATGCGGAGAAATGTGTAAAACATCTTTGTCGGTCCACCAACTTTGGTAGTAGTAATAAATATTTTTCGGGAAACCGCAAACATCCATAATCCCGAAGTGCGAGCTGATGTTCGGCCATTTGTAAGGTGTTGGTTCACCGCGATAATCGAAGCCTGTCCATACAAATCCGCCCAACCAATACTCATTTTCGGCAGCGAGTTTCCACCAGGTTTCGGCTTTACTTGCCCACCATGGATGGGTAATGTCTTGGTCGGGAACATAAGCTCTGATTTCGTCTTTTTCGTAAATGCCGCGAGTGGTTACCGTGCTTCCCATTTCGGTTCCCAACAAAGGTTGGTTCGGATGGTCTCGGTGGTAATCGGCTAAGGCGTATTCGCGATAGTTGAATCCGCGAATCGGAATGACTTCGTTGACGCCTTTGAATTCGTTTGGCATATCGGCAGCATAAGTGCTGGTTCTGGTTGGATCAAACTCTTTTTGAATTGCCAAAAGCGTTTGGGCAATTTTTTTTCCGTAGTCATTGCCTTGAATGTTTTGTTCCTCGTTTCCGATAGACCATAAAAACACAGAAGCGTGATTTCTGTCGCGCTTGATTAATCGTTTGAATTGGTCGATGTATTCCGGACTGCTGTTGAGTAAACGTTGTTCGTCAACAACCAACATGCCTAAACTGTCGCAAGCATCTAAGAGTTCAGGAGTTGGAGCATTGTGACTCGCTCTGTAGGCATTGGACCCCAATTCTTTTAAAAGTTTGATGCGATAATATTGCAAATAATCCGGTAGTGCACTACCAATTCCGGCGTGGTCTTGGTGGTTGTTGGTGCCTTGAATTTTGAGGTGTTTTCCGTTTAAAAAGAAACCTTCTTTGGCCTCAAATCTCACATTTTTGATACCAAATCGGGTTTTGGTTTGGTGGACAATTTGGTTCCCTGATTTTACTATGGAAATTACACGGTATAAATAAGGATCATCCAAGGACCAAAGGCGAGGATTGTTTAGGTTTAGCTTTTGTTTTACGATAATATCTTTTCGGATGCCCAGATTGATTTTTTGTTCCGATGTTTTGGCCAATACTTTTCCGTTTCTATCGGTTATATAATTGTAAACGTAAGCGTTTGTGGCTTTTAAATGATTGTTTTGAATAGTAGTTTCTACGGTAACAGTTGCGTTTTTACCTTTTGTTTCCGAGTGCACAAAAACGCCATCTGTTGGGACAAAGATTTTATCGGTGATGTTGAGCCAAACGTGACGGTAAATTCCGGCGCCTTCGTAAAACCAACCTTCGGCTTGGGTAGCATCGACGCGAACAACCAAAATATTATCGCCTTCGAAATTCATGAAATCGGTGACGTCGTAAGTGTTGCCGAGATAGCCGCTGAAATTGGTTCCCACATAAAAGCCGTTAATCCAAATCGCAGCATTTCTGTAAATCCCGTCAAATTGCAATTCGAAGCGTTTGTTAGCGTCATTTTTATCAACGGTAAAATGTTTGCGATACCAACCGATACTCGTTTCCGGATAAGCACTGCCTACCGGTTTGTAACCATGAGTATCCATTTCATGCGTAGTTGATTTTACAAAAGGCAATTCGACTACCCAATCGTGCGGCACATTGATTTTGCGCCAAGTTGAATCGATAAATTTCGGGCTTACTACCGTAGTTTCAAAAACGTTAGACTTGTGAAACAGCAATTTATTTCCGAAGTCAAAATCTTTGTCGGGATTGGCGGCATGACCGAAATGGAATTTCCAATCTTCATCGAGATTGACTTTTTTTTGAGCGCTTACGGTAATGCCAAAGCCTAAAAAGAGCGCAAGAATATAGTGGTAATGTATTTTTTTCATAGTTTAATTTTCTTTAAAAGCATCCAAAGCCGGTGAAGGTTTGCCGTCGGCTTGCCATGCGCTCAGGGCGTAATGACTCCAACTTCTGGCACCTTGCGGTTCCCAATATAGCACGCCAATTCCTTTGTTGTTTGGGACATTTTTCACGGCTTTTATGGTGGCTGTTAAAAGTTCGTAAGTATTTTGCACTTTATCATCCTCGCCACCCACTTCAACGACCATGACTTCTTTGCCATAGCGTTTGGCCATATCGTTTAGGTTGAATTCTAAATCGGCTATGGTTTCGCTGTAATCTTTTTTTATCCAATACGGATAATACGATAAGCCAATAACATCGTATTTAACTTTTTGCGCTGTGGCGTTGTCGAAGAACTTTCTGAACTTGGCGTTGTTGTTGCCTTCATCTACGTGAACAATGACTTTGATGTTTTTGTTTACCGCTTTCACAGCATCATAACCTTTATTTAATAATTGTCCGAGTTGTGGCCAATTGTCGGTGCTGCCTTCCGGCCACATCATACCGCCGGGAATTTCGTTGCCTACTTGTACCCATTCCGGCGTTACTCCGGCTAGTTTTAGTGCATTGATGACGTCAAAAGTATGGTTGTAAACATCGTTTAACAATTCAGGAAAGGAATGTTTTTCCCAAGCTTTGGGTTTGAATTGTTTCGCCGGATCGGCCCAAGAATCGGAGTAGTGGAAGTTAATCATGATTCGAAATCCCATTTTCTGGGCACGCAATGCCATGGCTACTGTTTCATCTTTACTGCAATGACCACTGGCTTTGTCATTGGAAGGATTGACCCATACTCGAAGCCTAATGGAGTTCATACCGCGGTCTTTTAACAATTGCAGACAATCTTTTTCGCTGCCGTCAGCATCATAGAATTTATAGCCTGTGGCTTCCATTTGGGGTAACCACCCCACATCGGCACCTTTGGCGAACTCTTTATTTTGCCCAAAACTTATTCCGACCATCAGAACAAATACGGAGGTTAATGATTTTAGTTTCATAATTAGTCAGCATTAAATACCTCCAAAACCGGAAGTGAATTGTTATTAAAATCCCATAAGGCTTGATTTTCCCATGGCGAACCGTTAGTTGATGTTGGTCCTCTAAAGGCAACCCATTCGCTTCCCCAATAACAGAATCCGATTCCGTGAGTGCTTTGGGTTACGGTATTTTTTATGGTTGAGAGAAAACCTTTTTGGCCGGTTTCTGTAGCCGGAAAAGCCGGAAGAATTTGGTTGGATAATCCTATGATATTATTGGTGTAGTCATTGTATCCGAAAGTAAAAGGATAAGCTGTTTCGGCGATGATTACTTTTTTATCATACAATTGGCCCAGAGTATTCATTTTGTTTTGTAAAGCGGCCAAATCTGTTCCGTGCCAAATAGGATAATAAGAAAGTCCGATATAGTCATAATCAATATTGGCGACCTTGCTGTAATACCAATCAGAACCTGATATTCCGGCGTGGTGTAACATGATTTTGGTAATGTTTGAGTGGCTTCTTACAGCAGCACATGCACTCGAAACGAGTTCCAGATATTGACTTTCATTAGTAGACAATCTGCCTTCGGGCCAAAGCATGCCGTCGTTGGTTTCGTTTCCGATTTGGATGATATCCGGATTGATTTCGGTCATTACTAAATTGGTATAATCTGAAACTGCTGTTTTCAAATTGGCAAAAGTCATACTTTGCCAAGCTACCGGTTTGGTTTGGTTCGCAGGATCGGCCCAAGTATCGGAATAATGAACGGTTAGCCAAACTTTTAAGCCGGCCGATTTGACTCTTAGTGCAAAGGCTTTTACTTCTGCCATACCGGAATGAGTATCAGTAGGATTTTGCCAAAGGCGCATTCTGATAGTATTACAACCTGCATTTTTTAAGGTTATAATTGGGTCTTGAGTCACGGCATTGTGTTTGTAAACCGTTCCCTCGCTTTCGATTAAAGGCAAATAAGACATATCTGCGCCTCGAATGAATTCCTCTTCTATGATAGGTGGTTCTGAATTAGAATTACTATCAGAAGAACAGGAAAATAAAGTGATTGAGAATAAAATATAAACTAATTTCTTCATAGCTACAGATTTTCAAATTTGAATGTGGTTAAGTGGAAATATTCTTCATCTTTTCTCAATACTGAAGTTGGAAAATGACCGTGATTAGGTGCGTCAGGAAAGTTTTGAGCCTCAAAACAAATACCGCTGGTTGGGTTATAATCGGCGCTTTCTTTTCCTTTGATTTGACCAAAACAATTGCCGCCAATATAAATATGAACTCCGGGTTGATTGGTGGTTAAGGTCATTTTTATTTGTGTGTTTTCGCTGTAAAGCGTTGCGGCTTCTTCGCCTTTTAAAACAAAAGTATTGTCGATTTCTGTTGGGCAATTTTTAGCAGTTGAAAAATCGAAAGCATGATTTTTTAAGTCGATATAATTGCCGGTAGGAATTAATTCTGTGGTGGTTTCCAGGATTTTTTCGGCATTGATAAAAAGCTTTTGGGAAACTATATCTTTGGTATGTCCGTTGAGATTGAAATAACTGTGTTGCGTTAAGTTGATGATAGTGTCTTTGGTTGATCTTGCTTTAAAAGTTACTTTAAGTTCGTTGTTTTCGGTCAAAGTATAGGTCACTTGTACGGTCAATTCTCCCGGAAAATTTTCTTCGCTGTCTTCGCTGGTGTATTCTAAAGTAATCGAAGGGTTTTCATCGTGATGAATTGTATTAACTTTCCAAAACTTCCGACTGAAACCTTCATTACCGCCGTGAATTTGATGGGCATTGTGGTTTTGGGTTAACTGGATTTTTTCTCCGTTTAAAATCAAAGAAGCCTTGTTTATTCTGCCGGCAAATCTTCCGACGACTGTCCCAAAATAAGGTGCGCTTGGTAAATCAAACGAATTGATATAGTCTTCTAAAGCATCAAAGCCTAAAACGACATCTGTTTTTTGTCCGTTTGATGTTGGTATTTTAAGCGAGGTAATCGTTGCTCCATAATTGATTACCGAGCATTCCATGCCGTTTTTGTTGGTTAAAGTATAACACAAAACTTCCTTGCCATCGGGCATTAAACCAAACAGTTTCGGATTTTTATGGGTGTAAATTTGTGAAATTTGATTTTTCGACATGACTTTTTTATCAATCTGATAACGAAATTATTATTTTATCTTTTGCATCCATACCAGTACCTACCGGTTTTTTTGTAACTTACCACCAGTTAATTGTATAAAGATGAAAATCATCAATATAAGTCCACATTCGGCCCAACCGAAATACAAGCAAATAGTGTTGTCGATAGAAATGGCTATAGCCGAAAAGCGATTGAAACGCGATGAAAAATTACCTTCGGTGAATAAAGTGAGTTTGGAGTTTTCCATTTCCCGGGATACCGTTTTATTGGCCTATGACGAGTTGAAAAAGAGAGGAATAATCTATGCGGTTTTGGGAAAAGGCTATTATGTAAAAAGCGTTGAATTTACTTTGGAGCAAAGAATATTTCTGTTGTTTGACGAGTTGAATGCATTTAAGGAAGACTTGTACACTTCTTTTTTAAATCATGTGAACAAGAATTTTCAGATTGATATTTTCTTCCATCATTTTAATTTAGAAATGGTCAAAAAGTTGGTCAATGAAAGCAAAGGGAATTATTCGAAATACATTATCATGCCTTCTAATTTGAAGATTCCTGAGGAAGTAATTAGGGCTTTGCCTTTAAACGATACTTATATTTTAGACCAAACAAATGAAGCTTTTAGTGGCTTTCCGGCGGTTTATCAGGATTTTGTAAGTGATATGTATGATGCTTTGCAGTTTGGTTTGGATAAGATAATGAAGTATCAGGAGTTGATTTTAATTTTTCCGGGTGATAAAGAACCGGTTGGTATGGTGACGGGTTTTTTGAAATTTTGTGATGAAAATGATTGTAAGCATTCTGTTATTTCTTCATTTGAAAATAGGATGATACAGAAAGGCAGTTTGTTTATTATTCCGAGTGACAGGCATTTGGTGAATGTAATTGAGCAAGCTAAAATTCAGCATTTAGTTTTAGGAATTGATTATGGAATCATTTCCTATAATGACACTTCGCTCAAAAAAGTAGTGGAAAACGGCATTACAACCATTTCAACTGACTTCAATGAAATGGGAAGAATTTTGGCTGAAATGATTAATACTAATTTGAAGTTGAGCATAAAGAACAA
>NZ_CAMLRU010000011.1 GCF_946482535.1 uncultured Flavobacterium sp. | reverse complement strand
CAAAGATGGCATCGATAGAATTGTTGGCAATAAGATTGGCAATCGCATCTTCGAAGTTTTCGGTATCTTCTATCTTTAGAATCAGATTTTCATCTACTTTTAAATCGTTGTTTTTTAAGGCTTTGATATAGCCTTCAGTCCTCAGTTTGCCAACGCTGACATAATCAACCGTAGAAATCAGCGCTATTTTTTTAAAGCCTTTATCAATCAAATGTTGGGTAGCGTTAAATGCCGCAAGATTGTCATCAATAATCACTTTATCACAAAGAATTTCATTGGTTACACGGTCAAACATCACGACCGGCATTCCTTGGTTGATGACTTCCACGATGTGATGAAAATCTTTCTTTAGTTGGGTTTCTTTTGAAAGTGACATGATGAAACCGTCTATACTTCCGTTGGCTAACATTTCCATGTTAATTACCTCTTTGTCAAAGGATTCGTCAGAAAGACAAACCAAAACGTTATACCCGTTTTCATTGGCAACATTTTCAACACCGCTTATGACTGTGGCAAAAAAATGGTGGATAATTTCTGGAATAATGATGCAAATGGTCTTGGTTTTTTTGTTTTTTAAACTAAGGGCAATATTGTTGGGTTTGTAATTGTATAATTTGGCAAAAGCCTGAACTTTTTGACGGGTATCTTCACTAATTTCCAAACTGTTTCTCAAGGATTTTGAAACGGTTGAAATGGAGACATCAAGTTCTCTGGCAATTTGTTTTAAGGTGACTTTTCTTTTCATCTTGGTAGGTTGGTAAATACTATTTTCTGAATAAAGATATAGGTTATTTTTTATTCTGTCAATTTTAGCCTTAAAATAATGAGACAATGGAAAAGTTTTCAACACGAAAACGTTTTCGGTTTAGATTTAACAAGCGTTTATTCTGTAGATTGAATTTTTTACATAAATTTAACATTCGAAGTAAAATACAAGCACAAAAATTAAATTTTTAACCTAAACAAAACGTATGAAAACAATTTACAAAAAGTTGTTATTTTTATTCCTGCTACTCCCTTTTAGTGCCCTGGCTCAGAGTACTTTAAGCGGTGTGGTTACTGACGGCGGTACCAAACAACCTTTGCCGGGAGTAAATGTAACTGTTCAAGGGGCTAACAGTAGCACCTCAACAGATTTTGACGGAAAATTCCAGCTTGGTGGCCTGAAAAATGGTGACAAAGTGGTCTTTTCTTTTATTGGGTATGATTCCCAAACGGTAACTTATTCCGGTCAAAAAACTGTAAACATCAGCTTAAATGAAAGCGCAAATCAATTGCAAGAAGTTGTAGTCCAAGTGGGTTACGGAACTGTGAAGAAAAAAGATGCCACAGGTTCAGTGACTACCATTGGAGCAAAAGATTTTAACAAAGGATCTAATGTTACAGCTGAAAATCTACTTAACGGTAGAGTTGCCGGTTTGACGATTAACACCAGTGGTGCGCCTGGTTCAGGATCTCAAATCAGAATTAGAGGAGGTTCATCATTATTTGCTTCGAATGATCCTTTGATTGTAATTGACGGTTTGCCTATTGATAACACAACTAACACTGGAGCAACCTCAATACTATCTTCTTTAAACCCTAACGACATTGAAAGTTTTACGGTTTTAAAAGACGCTTCGGCTACAGCCATCTATGGTTCACGAGCTTCCAATGGGGTAATCATCATTACTACCAAAAAAGGAGGTAAAAAATTATCAGTTGACTACAACTTCCAATATGGTTCAGGAAGATTGGTGGATAAAATTGACGTGTTCAGCGCTGATGAATATCGTGCCTTGATTGCCGGGGTTTATGATGATCAAGGTAACTTGATTACACCCGGAATCGGATCTCCAAGCCAAATAGCTTTATTGGGAACTGACAACACAGATTGGCAAGATGAAATCTACAGAAGAACCGATTTCGTAGATAACAATATATCCGTAAGAGGGAACTTGTTCGGGAAAATTCCGGCTCGTTTGTCTTTTGGAAATACTTACCAAGAAGGTTTGAGATTGACTAACAATTTTACCAGAAACACTGTGTCAACAACATTAAATCCAAGTTTTTTTGATGATCATTTAAAATTGAGATTAAATGCTACTTTCGCCAATGAGAGAAACAGATTTGCGGATGGTGTTGAAGGTTCTGCTTTGCGTTTTAACCCAACCAATCCGGTTTATGATGCAGACTCTCCTTTTGACGGCTTTTTTGAATATTACAATCCGGACGGAACACTTGTGTCAGGAGGAAGAAACCCTGTAGCGCAGTTGTTACAGACTTACGACAGAGGTGTTAATAATAGAATATTCGGTAATTTCGAATTGGATTATAAATTCCACTTTTTCCCTGCTTTAAGAGCGGTAATCAATGTTGGTTTCGATGAATCAAACGGAGAAAGAAACAGAACGATGAGTACGCAAGCGGCATCAGGTCCTAGTAATGCAGGATTGACTTTTGGTCAAAACGAGCACCAAGAAAGAATTGCCAGAAATAAATTGTTTGATGCTTATTTTGTGTACAACAAAACTTTCGGCAAATTGGATTTTGAGGCCCAAGCAGGTTATTCTTACCAAGTTCGTCAATCACAGTACCAAACTACAGGAAACAGATTGGATCCAAACTTACCGGCCAATTTCCCTGAAACAACTATTGATACAGACAACGTATTATTAGGTTATTTCGGAAGAGCTAAGTTCTCATTTAATGATACTTATTTATTTACCTTCACTATGAGAAGAGATGGTTCTTCAAGATTCCCTACAGATAACAGATACGCTAACTTCCCTTCAGCTGCATTTGCTTGGAAGTTGAAAAATGTGATGTTCAAAGATTCTAAAACCCTTTCTGATTTGAAATTGAGATTAGGTTATGGTATCACAGGTCAACAAGAGTTTGGTGGCTTCAATGAAAGAAACTTCTACTTGCAACAGTACACTACCGGAAGTGGTTCAAGTCAGTATATTTTCGGAGCGTTACCAACCCCGATAGCGATATCTAATCCTTACAATCCGGCCTTGAAATGGGAGGAAACAACCACTTATAACCTTGGTTTAGATTACGGATTATTCGGAGATAGAGTTACAGGAGCATTGGATGTTTTTTACAAACAATCGGATGATTTGATTGTAAATGCCGCCTTCCCTGACGGAGGTAACTTCTCAAATGCCGGTTTCCAAAACATTGGTAGTTTTACCACTAAAGGGATTGAGTTCTCTGTGAATGCCGATGTAGTGAAAAACGACAACTTTACTTGGAACGTAAACTTCAATGCTACTAAGTTTGAAAGAAGAATTCAAGATTTGGCATTTGATTCAGATATTTTCTTAGGAGGAACAGGAGCCGGAACCGGAGGAACTGCTCAAATTTTGAGAGAAGGGTTCACTCCTTATTCATTCTATGTATACAAACAATTGTATGATACTACCGGAGCACCTATCGAAGGCGCTTACGCTGATTTGAACGGTGATGGTATTATCAACGGTGATGACCGTTACATTTACAAAAATTCAGATCCTGATGCTACTTTCGGTTTTGCTTCTAACATGAATTACAAAAATTTTGATTTTTCATTTAACGTTAGAGCCAGTGTTGGAAATCGCATCTACAATGCCGTAAATGCCGGTAGAGCACAATATGACAACATACAAGATGTTGCTGTAATTGCCAACCTTCCAACTTCGGTATTAGATACTAATTTCAATACTACTTCAGACGTAGTTTTATCAGATGTTTATATTGAAAACGGTTCTTTCTTAAGATTGGACAACGTTACTTTAGGGTATACTTTCCCTAAATGGATTGACGGTAAGGCTTCTTTAAGACTATTTGCCGGAGTTCAAAATGCTCTTTTAATTACAGATTATTCCGGTCTTGATCCGGAGATTGCCAATGATGGTATAGACAATACCATTTATCCGAGACAACGTTCTTTCTTATTTGGAGCAAATATTAAATTCTAAAAAAATAACTATGAAAAAATTAAAAATGAATGCCTTTTATTTGCTAGGCTTTTTCCTTGTACTAAGTTCATGTACAAGTGATTTGGATGTGGTGCCAGAAGATGATGATATCTTTTTGTCTGAGCAGTTTTTTGCACAGCCGGGCGCATACAAGTCTGGTTTGGCCGGTGTTTATGGCAACTTGTCATTAACCGGAGCCGGAGATGCAGGATCCTCTTTCCTTCAAGGAATTGATGCAGGAACCAGTCAGTTTGGTAGATGTTTGTGGTATCTTCAGGATTTAACCACAGACGAAGTGTTGTGGAGTTATGAAAATGACCCCGGAACCAGAGAACTTCAAAGAAATATCTGGAATGCCAGCAACCCGATTATCTTAGGGATGTTCAGTAGAACAATGGCTGAAGTAGCTTTAGCCAATGAATATTTGAGACAAACCACCCCTTCAAAATTAAGCGGAAGAGGAGTGACTGATGCTGCTTTATTAGCGGATATTGCAGATTATCGCAATGAAGTTAAAGTGTTAAGAGCTTATGCTTATTACAATTTAATGGATTTATACGGTAAAGCACCTTTTTTGACAGAAGCTGATCCGGTTAATTTTGCCGGTCCGGAATATGACAGACAACAGTTGTTTACCTTTATTGAAACAGAATTGAATGAGGTTATTCCTAACTTGAAACCGGCTCGTACTAATGAGTATGGTAGATTAGATAAAGCTTTCGCTCAAATGGTTTTGGCTAAAATTTATTTGAATGCAGAAGTGTACATTGGAACTCCTAAATATTCTGAATGTGCTGCTGTTTGTAGCCAAATTATTGCCGGAGGGTATACTTTGAACTCTAATTACTTGAACAATTTTAAAGCAGACAATCACACTTCTCCGGAAATGATTTTCTCTTTACAATCTGATGGTCAAGTTACTCAAAACTATGGTCCAACTACAGTAATGATTAACGGTCAAGTTGGTTCAATTGAGCAAAACGGTGTTTCTCTTGGAGTTGGCTCCGGAGGATGGGGTGGTGCTTTGCGTTTGAGAAAACAGTTTGTTCAAAAATTTGACGGAGCTGATTTCGATAACGACGTTAGAAACACAATCATCTCAGGCGTTAGAGATATTGAAATTAGTGATGTTGCTAACAGAGATCAAGGGTACATTTTAGCTAAATTTTCTAACAGAACTTCAGCAGGTGTAGCAGGTCCAAACTCAACTTTTGTTGACACCGATTTCCCATTATTCAGATTAGCAGATGTTTATTTGATGTATGCAGAATGTGCCGCAAGAGGTGCTTCGGGAGCTACCGTGTCTCAAGCAGTTACTTATGTTAATGCCCTTAGAGAAAGAGCCAATAGCGGAAGTACAGCTGCTAATATCGATGCCGGAGAATTAACTTTGGATTTCATCTTAGATGAAAGAGCCAGAGAATTACACTGGGAATCTCACAGAAGACAAGATTTAATCCGATTTGGAAAATATACCGGAGGTAGTTATAATTGGGCATGGAAAGGAAACGGATCTAACGGAATTGCTATTTCTAACAATTTCAAATTGTTCCCAATTCCAGCACAGTCATTGGCTTCCAATCCAAACTTGACACAAAACCCGGGTTATTAATATTTAAAAAAAATTAAAAGATACAACAATGAAAAATATAGTTAAATCATTATTAGCAGTTACCTTGATTACAGGGTTTGCCTCTTGTACAGACGAACAAGATTTACGATTTTTAGATAATACAGCAGAGTTTAAAATTCTTTCACCGGTTTCGGGCGAAGGTGTAATTTTAAATCCTGAAACACCAACCAACCCGGGCTTGTCATTAACTTGGGAAGACATGGATTACGGAACTCCTACAGAAGTAACCTATACGGTTCAAGTAGACAAATCAGGGGATGATTTTGATACTCCGATTGATTTAGTGAGTACTTCAAATACATATGCTACTGTAACTTCAGACGCTTTAAATGGTGCTTCTTCAGCAGCAGGTTTAACTCCTTTTGTACAAGGAGGTCTTGAAATCAGAATTAGAGCTACAGTAGGAACAACCGGTAGCGAAGAAAAATTCTCAGATGTAATCACTTATTTAGTGACACCTTACTCTACTGATTTACCAAAATTAGCGGTACCTGGAAATCACCAAGGTTGGAATCCTCCAACAGCTCCAAGAGTAGCTTCATCAGCTTTTGGTGAAACAGATTATGAAGGATACATTTGGTTAGATGGTGGATTTAAATTTGTAGCGCCGGATCCAGCAGGAAACTTCAACTGGGGTAATACAGATTGGGGTGATGACGGTTCATTCTCAGGAGTATTAGCAGAAACAGGAGAGTCTGATATCACTGCTACTGCCGGATATTACAGAGTTAGAGCAAACACAACTACTTTGTTGTACACTGTTGAGCCTACTACTTGGGGTATTGTGGGAGCTGCCACACCAGGTGGATGGGGTTCTAGTACTCCATTAACATACAACTCATCTACCAAAAAATGGGAAGGCGTTGTAACAATGTCTGCCGGAGAATTTAAATTCAGAGCTAATGATGCTTGGACTATCAATTTTGGAGGTGATCCGGATGAAGATGGTTCTATGAATTATGACGGTCCAAACTTATCTGTTGATGCCGCCGGTACTTATAATGTTGTTTTAGATTTAAGCAATCCGAGACAATACACTTATTCAGTGACTCTTCAATAAGTAAATTAAGAATAACTAAAAAAGGGTTTCTTTAAGAAACCCTTTTTTTAAATTTTAAGCTATGAAAAAAGTTTTTTTATTTCTATTCACAGGGTTATTTTGTAACCTAAGTATGGCTCAAGTCTCTTGGCAAGGCGGTTCTAACCCGGATGCTACAGCTTCAGCTACAATCCTTTTTGACAAAACAGGAACCGGTTTGGCGACCTACACAGGGACCATTTATGCCCACACGGGAGTAACGGTTAACGGAACACCTTGGCAAAATGTTAAAGGCTCTTGGGGAAATAATACAACACAACCGGCTTTAACACTAGTGTCCGGTAATATTTATAAATTGGATTTAACACCAACTATTTTACAATTTTACAATGTTAGCTCAGGCTCTGTAACCAAAATAAATATGGTTTTCAGAAATGCAGCGGGTAATGCCCAAACAGTTGATTTGACTTTGGATGTTGGAGCTTTTCAAGCCTCTTTAATCACACCGGTTGAATACAGTAACACCATCATTAACAGTGGACAAAACTTAACTATAACAGCCTCAAATACCAATGGTGCGGCTAATTATAATTTGTTGGCCAACGGAGTAAGCATTAATACTTTCTCGGGGACAAACTATAGTTATACTGATACTAATATTACGGCCAATAAAAGTTATGAGTTGCAAATTACACAAGGAGCTACCTTCTTTTCTAAAACTTTTGGGGTAATTGTAAATGCAGGGACAGTGAATGAAGCCATGGGAACTTCTCTGGAAGACGGAATCAACTATAACGCGTCAGATGCTACCAGAGCAACATTGGTTCTCGATGCACCCGGAAAAGATTTTGTCTATGTAGCCGGTAGTTTTAATAACTGGCAACCCGGAACCAATTATTTAATGAAAAAAGACCCGAGTTCTGGGAAATTTTGGTTAGAATTAACCGGATTAACCTCAGGACAACAATATACTTATCAATATTGGGTGGTAGATTCCACTCCGACAACCAATTCACCGGCAGTTGTAAAAACAGCCGACCCTTATTCAACATTAGTTTTGTCTCCTTTTGATGACCCTTACATTCCGGCTGCTTCTTATCCTAATTTACCGGCTTACCCTTCAGGTCAAGAAAGAGAAGTTACGGTATTGCAAACCGGTCAAACACCATACAATTGGAGTACGGCAACTACCAATTTTGTAAAACCTAAAAAAGAAGATTTAGTGGTTTATGAAGTGCTGATTAGAGATTTTGATGCTGACAGAAACTACCAAGATTTAATCGATAAAATAGATTATTTTAAAAATTTAAAAGTTAATGCCATCCAATTAATGCCCGTGATGGAATTTGAAGGCAATGAGAGTTGGGGATACAACACCGCTTATCATATGGCCTTGGATAAATTCTATGGAAGAGCAGACAAGTTTAAAGAATTCATTGATTTGTGCCACCAAAACGGCATTGCAGTAATTTTGGATGTCGCTTTAAATCATGCTTTCGGTAGAAATCCAATGGTTAGAATGTGGATGAAAGACGCCGACGGTGACGGATGGGGAGATCCTGCCGCAGACAATCCTTATTTTAATGAGTTTGCCAGACACAGTTACGGAGTTGGAGCCGATTTTAATCACTCTGCCACAAGAACAAAATACTACACCAAAAGAGTCATCAAACAATGGATACAAGAATTTAAAATTGACGGATTCCGTTGGGATTTGACCAAAGGATTTACCCAAGCTTGTTCCGGTGGTGACGATACTTGTACCAATGCCTATCAGGCAGACAGGGTAGCGGTACTTAAAGAATATGCAGATTATTCTTGGCTATTGGATCCAACACACTATGTGATTTTCGAACATTTGGGCGGAGATAGTGAAGAACAACAATGGGCCAATTACCGTTTAGGAGAAACGCCAAGTAAAGGTGTTATGATGTGGGGAGAATTACACGAAGCCTACAAGCAATTGGCTATGGGGTATTCAACCAATGCCGATATCACCAGAATGGGACACGTGAGCAGAGGATTCTCTGGAAAACGTTTGTTAGGTTACCCGGAAAGCCATGACAAAGACCGATTGGTTTACGAAGCCATAACTTACGGAAATGGTGGAGGAACAGCACCGCCATTAAACAATCTGAACAATGCTGTACCAAGAATGTCAGCTATCGGTGCATTGTCTATTTTAGTTCCGGGACCAAAAATGATCTGGCACTTTGCAGAATTAGGAATGAACAATTCTATTTACACTTGTAACAACGGTACGGTAAATTCAGAATCAGATACTACTACCGGTGATTGTAAACTGGACACCAAACCACAACCACAATGGGTGAATAACTGGTTAACTATGACAACTCCTAACAGACAACAAGTGTATAACGATTGGAAAAGATTAATCCAAATGAAAATCGAAGAACAAGTGTTTGAAGGAGATTATGCCATCAGCCCTGACGGTAATAACATCAGACAAAGAATTTATGTTTATGACAATTCTTTGCCGTCAACCCAACTGAAAAATGTGGTAATCATTGCCAATATGTCGGTGGCAAGTCAGAATATCAATCCAAGTTTTCCTTACACCGGAAACTGGTACAATTTAATGGACAATACGCCTTACAATGTAACCAATACCACCGCAACAATCACTTTGCCACCGGGCGGATTCAGAGTTTATGGAAACCAACCTGCAGCATTGGGCAATGATGATTTTAATGTAATCAGTGAAGTGAGTTTGTATCCGAATCCTACTTCAGGAAGTTTCAGCATTAAAGGACAGGTGGCCAAAGTTGAAGTGTATTCCATCACCGGACAAAGAGTTAAATCATTTGAAAATATTTCATCAGAAGACTATCAATTTGATATCAATGAATTGAACAGCGGTATTTATTTAGTCAAAGCTTTTGATTTGAATAATAATTCCGCAACGATGAAATTAATTAAACAATAAGGTTAGATTAGTTATATAATTATTTTGCAGAAGCCACGTTTTTTTAAGCGTGGCTTATGTTTTATAAAAAATTTTCCGATAAATTTTTTTGTCTGTTGGTGGAATTGTACTTTTGAACTATGAAAAGACCATCAAAGTCGATAATAGTCAGGATTTTAAAGATAACCGGAATTTCTTTTGGATCAATTATTCTTTTGATGTTTTTGATGCCAATACTGTTTCCCGGAAAAATTGCCGAAGAAGTAAAAGGATTTGCCAATAAAAAACTGAATGGTGAACTCGATTTTAAAGAAGCCAATCTTTCCTTTTTCAATCACTTTCCGTCACTGACTTTAACGCTAACCGATTTTTCCCTGAAAGGTTCGGCACCTTACCAAAAAGAAACCTTGGTTTCCGCCAATGAAGTGTCCTTCGGCATAGATGTCAGCTCTTTAATTTTTGACAAAAGTGTGACCATCGATAAGATTTATGTCTCAAATGCTTTGATTAACGTAAAAGTTAATGCCAAAGGCGAAGCCAATTACAATGTCTATATATCCGAAGCAGAAACTACTAAAAAAGATACCACAAGCAACACGTCACTTCGACTAGATAAAATCGCCATCGAAGACAGCCACTTGGTTTACGACGACAAATCGACTAAGATTTTAATCGATGCTAATGGCTTTAATTATGTTGGTAACGGCGATTTAGACCAAGCCATTTTCGATATTTATACCGAAGCAGAAATCGAAAACTTTGATTTTGCCTACGACGGCCAACAATACCTCAAAAACAAAAAGGTCAAAGCCGATTTGATTACCAAAATCAACACCAATTCCCTGGCGTTTGTCTTCCAGCAAAACAACTTAAAAATCAACAAGCTTCCGGTAGAATTCAGTGGGAAATTCGACTTCCTGAGCAATGGCTATGATATGGATTTCAATATCAAATCCGAAGACAGTAAACTCAACGATTTCTTCACAGCGTTGCCACCGGCTTATGTAACTTGGCTCGATAAAACCAAGGTAAAAGGCAGCACCGATTTATCCTTTACGCTAAAAGGAAAATACATCGCCTCCCAAAATCAAAAACCCGATGTGGCTTTCAATATGAAAATCCGAGACGGTTTAATCGAATACAAAGACGCACCGTTTCCGGTATCAAACATCTTCCTGAATTTTGACACCAAATTACCGTCATTAGATACCGAAAAACTAAAAGTCAATATCGATTCGATTTTCTTCAATGTCGATAAAGATTACGTCAAAGCCATCATCAAAACCGAAGGTTTGTCGAAACCCAATATCAGCGCCCGAATCAACTCCAAAATCGATTTGGCCCAAATGGACAAAGCTTTCGGGTTGGAAAAAATGGATTTGCGCGGTGTCTTAAATATGGACATCAAATCGAACGGTGTTTACGACAAAAAGAATGGCAAAATTCCGGTAACCAACGGGAAAATCAATTTCAAAAACGGTTACGTTAAAACCGATTATTACCCGAATCCGATTCAGAATATCAATGTAGTAGCGACCATTTTAGACCAAAAAGGGTCACTCGAAGATTTGAACATCAACATCACTCCGGCTTCTTTTGAGTTTGAAGGCAAACCGATTTTTGTGAATGCCAAATTGCAGAATTTCGAAAACATCAAATACGATATCAAAGCCAAAGGCGAATTAGACTTGGGCAAAATCTATAAAGTTTTCTCTCAAAAAGGACTGGAATTGGAAGGTTATGTCAATGCTGATGTGTCTTTCAAAGGCTCGCAAGACGATGCCATGAACGGTCGATACGCCAAGTTGCAAAACAAAGGCACTTTGAAGTTGCGAAACATCAAAACCACTTCGGAATATTTGCCCAAACCTTTTGTTATCAAAGAAGGCACATTTTTATTCAATCAGGACAAAATGAACTTTAATGATTTCCTCGCAGCCTATGGACAATCTGATTTTAAAATGAATGGTTACCTGCAAAATGTAATCGATTTTGTTTTGACCGATAAAGCTATTTTAAAAGGAAATTTCCAATTGCATTCGGATTATATCAATGTCGATGAATTCATGGCGCAAACCACCGCGACAACGGTTTCTGATACTACTAAAACGGCAGAACCAACCGTTACTTCCGGAGTGGTAGTTATTCCGTCCAATTTCGATTTGCAGTTTAATGCAACGGCGAATAAAATCAATTTTGAAGGTTTGGCGATAGACAATCTAAAAGGCAATATGAAAATCAACAAAAGCCAATTGGAACTCAAACAATCCGGTTTTGATTTAATTGGTGCCAATGTTAAAATGGATTTGGTTTACGGCAGTCAATCCGCAGAGAAAGCCTTCTTCGATTTTAAAATTCTGGCCAAAGAATTCGACATCAAACGCGCTTATAACGAAGTAAAAATGTTCCGAGAAATGGCCACCGCTGCCGAAAGTGCCGAAGGAATTGTTTCACTAGATTACAAAGTTGCCGGAATTCTCGATGCGAATATGGCACCCATTTATCCTTCTTTAACCGGAAAAGGAACTTTATCGGTAAAGAAAGTCAAAATGAAAGGCTTCAAAATGTTTGGCGCCGTAAGTAAAAAAACCGGTAAAGACGCCATCAAAAACCCTGATGTTTCGCAAGTAGATATCAAAACTACTATCAAAAACAACATTATCAATATTGAGCGTTTCAAATTCAAAGTGGCCGGTTTCCGTCCAAGAATTGAAGGCCAAACCAGTTTCGATGGGAAATTGAATATCAAAATGCGTTTGGGTTTACCGCCATTCGGCATCATCGGTATCCCGATAAAAGTCACCGGAACCCAAGATGAACCCAAAGTCCGTTTAGGCAAACAAACCGAAGACTTGCAAGAAACCGAATACGAAGGCGAAGTGCCGCAACCGATTTCAGCGGAACCTAAACCGCAATAATTTCCATAGTTTTTTGGAGAACAAATTCAAATGCTATAACTTATCTTTGCAGCTCACAAACTTTTATTTTTCGATATGAATAATGCAGTGGCCGGGTTTTCCAAATTGTCTAAAGACGAAAAAATCAATTGGATAGCCAACGAGTATTTCAGTAATCCATCCGAAGCGATTACCACCATCAAACAGTATTGGAACAGTGATATTAAACTCCAACAACTGCACGATGAATTCATAGAAAATACCATAACCAACTTTTATTTGCCGATGGGCATAGCGCCTAATTTTCTCATCAACGGGAAATATTATTCGGTGCCAATGGTAATCGAAGAAAGTTCGGTGGTGGCTGCGGCAGCCAAATCGGCCAAGTTTTGGAGCACGCGCGGCGGATTTAAAGCTACGGTTTTAAATACAGAAAAGATTGGACAAGTTCATTTTTTGTTCCAAGGAGATGCGGTTAAATTGCAGACTTTTTTCGAAACAATAAAAGCAACCTTAATCGATTCAACCGAAAGCATTACCAAAAACATGCAAAAGCGTGGTGGCGGTATTTTAGGATTAGAACTCCGAAATAAAACGGCTGAACTGGCTAATTATTATCAATTGCACGCCACTTTTGAAACCAAAGACAGTATGGGTGCGAATTTTATCAATTCGTGTTTAGAACAATTGGCCAAAACTTTAAAAGAAGCGGCTCAAAATTACAGCGATTTCAACGAAACCGAAAAGAACCTCACCGTGGTAATGAGCATCTTGTCGAATTATGTGCCGAATTGTATCGTACGCGCTGAAGTTTCTTGTAAGGTTGAAGACTTAGCTGAAAAGAAAATTGAAAACCCACAAGAGTTTGCCGAAAAATTCGTGCAAGCTGTTAATATAGCCGAAATAGAACCGTTTCGAGCCGTAACACACAACAAAGGAATCATGAATGGTGTTGATGCCGTAGTTTTAGCCACGGGAAATGATTTCCGCGCGGTTGAAGCCGGTGTACATGCCTATGCCTCGCGAGAAGGAAAGTATTCGAGTTTGTCTCACGCCAAAATAGAGAACGGTATTTTTACTTTTTGGATGGAAATTCCGTTGGCCTTAGGAACTGTTGGCGGATTGACTTCCTTACATCCGTTAGTGAAAATGGCTTTAGAAATATTAGGGAAACCTTCTGCCCAAGAATTAATGCAAATCGTGGCCGTTACCGGATTGGCCCAAAACTTTGCGGCGTTACGTTCGTTAACGACAACCGGAATTCAGGAAGGACACATGAAGATGCATTTGAACAATATTTTGAACCAATACCAAGCCACGGCAGAAGAACGAAAAGCCATTGCGGAATATTTTCAAAATAATACCGTTACTCATGCTTCAGTGGTGGCGTTGATTGAGCAATTAAGAAAATAAATACGGATAGGTTCAACAACAATGAAACAAACCTTTTACAGCAACGGAAAATTGCTAATCACCGGAGAATATTTGGTACTTGATGGTGCCAAAGCCTTTGCGTTGCCCACCAAATACGGTCAAAATTTAAACATTGAAGCCGGCGAAAACAATGCTATTCAATGGACAAGTTTTGACAGCGACGGCAGTGTGTGGTTTGAAGACACCATTTCGTTCGATGCGATAGTTCGAAAGGAACGTCATGATGATGCTAAAAGCGTCAAGAATACTTTAATCGAAATTTTGCACGAAGCCTATTTGATGAATTCTGATTTTGTTACTACTTCAAACGGCTACAAAATCACCACTGAATTGACGTTTCCCAAATCTTGGGGTTTAGGAACATCTTCTACGCTAATCAACAACATTGCCCAATGGTTGCAAATTGACGCTTTTGAGCTGCTGAAAAGAAGTTTTGGAGGTAGTGGTTATGACATTGCCTGCGCTCAAAATAACTCAGGGATTTTATATCAAATTGTAGAGGATAAACCGGCGGTAGAAATTGTAGATTTCAATCCTGAATTTGCAGATAAAATCTTCTTTGTTTATTTGAATAAAAAGCAAAACAGTAAAAATGCCATTGCATCATATTATAGTAATCAAGTCGACATTCGCAAAACCATTCCGGTGATTAATGCGCTTACTAAAACTGTAGTAGAAGCAGAACAGCCTAAAACCTTTGCCTTGGCTTTGGCCCAACACGAAATAGAATTGAGGAATGTTTTAGAATTGCCCACCGTTAAAGAAACCCTGTTTCACGATTTTGACGGCGTGATAAAAAGTCTCGGTGCTTGGGGTGGCGATTTTGTCCTGAGTATTTCCAAAGAAAACCCAACAGAGTATTTTAGGGGAAAAGGATTTGAAGTTGTGATTCCGTATAATGAAATGATATTGTAATAAAAAACCCTGAAGTTTTGCTTCAGGGTTTTTTTATGAGGTTTGATGACTATTAATAAAAATCAGCTCTGTTGTCTTGGATGTCTGCTTCGTTTTTCAACGCTTGCATAAATCTTCCGGCATTACCGGTAGCTTGTGGCTTCAATTTATTTACATAATCAGTATATTTTGGAAGTGCCGGAGCTTTGGTAACAGTTTTGGTTACCAAAATATAAACACCTGCATTACCATCAATAGGTTTTGAAACTTGTCCGGCTTTTGAAGCGAAAGCGGTACCAACCACTTTTGGTTCAAATCCAGCACCCGGAACAGCAGGGCTTTCAAGGGTCAAGTCAAGAGCGTTAACAACGTTAGCTTTGTTAGCAGCAGCTATGGCAGCCAAAGAACTTCCGGTCATTTTTGCTTTGATCATTTCGGCTTTCTTTTTGTTTTTCAAAAGACCTTCTACTTGTGGTCTTGCTTCTTCAACAGCCATTAAGCCTTTTTCATTTACCTTTTTCAATTTTGCAATAACATGACCTACATTAACCACTTCAAAACGTTTTACGTCTCCAATGTTGGTATCTTCAGCAAAGGCCCATTTTACAATTTGTCTTTGATTGTTGATGGCACCAAAACTTTCATCTATAGCTTTTACTCTTACAGAAGGATTAGCAGTTAATTTAGCTTCTTTAGTCAAAGCGGCAAAATCTTTCCCGGCTGTAGCATCCATTTCAAACTTAGTAGCTTGAGTATAGATTTTATCGTTTGTTGCTTCAGACGGCTCGATTTTTTCGGCAATAGTAGCCATTTTGATAGCGTCTTGTTTATCGGTTACATTGATGATGTGGTAACCAAACTCAGTTTCAACCAAACCAATTTTTCCAACCGGATTGTTGAATACAAAATCATTGAACGGTTTTACCATTTGTCCCGGAGCAAAATAACCCAAATCACCACCTTGTTGTGCTGAAGAGTCATCCGAATTGGTCATGGCTAAAATCATAAACGATGACGGATTGGCCAATGCTTGTGCTAACAAACCTTCCGCTTTGGCTTTGGCTTCTTCTTTAGTTCTTTTTTCTTTTTTGTTAGGAACTTGAGTGCCTTCCCAACTGATTAAGATATGACTTGCTTTTGATTTAGCACCGGCTTTTCTTCCTAAAGCTTTAGAAACACAATAATAGTTTCCGAACATATATGGACCGTAAACTTGACCGATTGCCAAACTGAACAATTGTTCAGCATGTTCTGCCGGCAAATCTTGTTTGGCTATATAAGTGGAGTCAAATGGAATGTCTGAATTTTGGTTTACAAATTCAGCTATATTAGTAGCTGTTTGGAAACTTGGAATCGTATCGTTTTTACCGTCTCTGAATTCAACACGAGAAGTCAATAAAGCATTGATTTTGTTTTTAACTTCTGCTTCGTCTTCTGCAGATGGTTTTTCTTCAATGACAACATATTCTAATTCACGAGATTCTTCAGATTTGAATTTTTTCTCTTTGGTTTTCATGTAAGCCAAAATATCTTCGTCTGTGATTTTAACATCACTGTCTTTAATGCTTGAATAAGGCACCGCCACAAAGTCAAAAGTTACTTTGTTCATTTCTGCTTCGTATTTAAACTTGCCTTCCGCTTCTGTAGTATACATAGCACCTTTTACCAAAGAATTGTAGATTTGGTATTTGGCATTCAATTCTGCATCTTTTTCTCTTTCTTTCAACATCTGAATTCCTTCAGGATTGGATTTGAAGTAATCTTTGAATTTGTTCACGTCAAATTTTCCGGCGGCATTCAAAAACATTTGGTTTTGGCCAATGTTAGGATCGGCTTTGAATACTTCAACGATATGTTTTTCGCCTACACGGATTCCTAATTTTTCGAATTCAGCGGTTAACAATGCCACGCTTACTTCTTGGTTCCAAACTTGGTTAGACGCTTGGATAGAAGTCATAGGTTGACCGTTTTGTCCGCTTTTCTCAACGTTTGCTACTTTTATTCTAAAGTCTTCAAAAGAAATGTCTTTTCCGTTAACACTTCCTACGTCAGTTGATATGCTTTTAAAGCCGTTGCTAAATAAATCTTGCACGACAAAAGCCAATAATGCAAAACCTATAAGTATTAAAAGTAAGCCTGAGCGATTTCTAATTTTTGATAAAATTGCCATTTCTAATCTTGTTAATTTTTAATTCAGTTTGCGAAAATACAATTATCTGTGAAATAATAATACTCACTTAGTTATAATTTCATGTATTTTTTTATTTTTTTTCGGAAACTAATCGATTAATCTCATTTTTACCAATTCGATTTTCTTGTTGGTGGCTTCTTCGATGGTAAATTGGAAGTTTTCGATGGTAATTTGTTCTCCTTTTTGAGGGATTTCTTTGGAAAAATCGACTATAAATCCGCCCAAGGTACCATAAGAATCACTTTCGGGTATGTTTAATTTATAGATTTCGTTTAAGTAGGTAACATCCAACCTGGTAGAGAACAGAAAAGTGGTGTTGTCAAGTTGTTGTTCTGTCAAAGCTTCGTCAGAGTCATGTTCGTCTTCAATTTCGCCAAACAGTTCTTCAACGATGTCTTCTATGGTCACTATGCCGGATGTTCCGCCATATTCATCCAAAACGACTGCCACACTTTTGCGTTTTTTGGTAAGCAAATTCAACACGTCTTTGATGTAGATGGTTTCGGGTACAAATTCTACCGGTATCATGACTGATTTGATGGTTCTGGGTTTTTTAAAAAGTTCAAAAGAGTGCACGTAGCCAACGATATCATCTAAGGTGTTGAGGTAAACTAAAATTTTTGAATAACCGGTTTCAATGAACAATTGTCTCAAATCGGCTACTGAGCTGTAAAGGTCAACGGCTACCAATTCGGTTCGAGGCGTCATGATATCTCGGGCTTTTACTCCGGAGAATTCAAGTGCATTTTGAAAAATTTGAATTTCTGAATCAACCGTTTCATGATCTTGTACCGAATTCATTTGTTCGGTAATGTAATTTCCTAATTCAACTTTGCTGAAAGAAAGGGTAATTTGATCGCCTTCGGTTTTAAAAAACTGCTTCAAGATATAATCGGATATCCAAATCATGAAGGAAGAAATGTAGTAAAACAGTTTGTAGAAAAAGTAAGCCGGCAGGGCAAAAAACTTCAGAAAACTATTGGCATAAATTTGAAAAAATACTTTGGGTAAAAATTCAGATGTCATCAAAACAATCAATGTAGAGATGGCGGTTTGCAACAGTAAACTCGATAAATCGGTGAAACGATATCCCATATAGGCAAAGCATTTCATCAACAAATCGCCCATAAAAAAACCGTAGATAACCATAGCGATATTGTTGCCCACCAGCATGGTAGCAATAAATTTCGAAGGCTTTTCGGTGAGCTTGGTTAAGATTTTGGAAATAAAATCGTCTTGCTTTTTTTCAATTTCAAGATAAATTTTATTCGAGGAAATAAAGGCTATTTCCATTCCGGAGAAAAAGGCGGAAAGTATTAAACACAAGATAATAATCCCGACCTCCATGGTTTAAGGTTTTTTGTTGCGCTCGGCAAATTTTTTGGCAAAATTTCTGCGAAAGAAAAACATAAAGATACCCACAAAGGTAAACAGTACTAAAAGGATGGCTTTGTTCGTTTCTCCTGCTTTGTACTGATTGAAGGCTTCAATAGCAAATAAGACAGCAGCGATTAGGTAGGCGTATTGGGTAAATTTTAAATAATTCATAGTTATTCAGATTGGACTTGTCCCGATATTTTTTGGGAGTTTACTTTTTTGAAATCTTTACTAAAATCAATTCCTTCTCCATAGGAAATTCCTTTAGGTGAAGTAAATTTAAACTTTTTTTCGGTAAAAAACCATTCGTTTTTTTGATCGTAATACAATTGTTCGGTTTCCAATTGTTCTCCGTTTTGATTTGAGATTTTAACTTTGCCTTGTAAGTCAATCAAATCGGTTAATTTATAACGTACGGCATAATTGGCATCAATGTAAGTTTGTTTGCCGTTTTTGTCAAATAAAGTCAGGTGCATGCCTTTAGGGAATTCCGTATAAGGAAATTCCACAGTAGCGTAATCAAGCATTTTCGGGCTGATTAAATTGGCCGTAATTCTGCCGGAATCGGTATATTTTAAATTGATAGAATCGGCATCACCGCTCGGGGTAAATTCGGAAACGCCCATTTTTTGGACTTCCTTGAAATTGCTTTCACAAGATACAATCATCAAGCTCAACAATAAAAAAAACCATGGGGTGCTATTTCGGAATTGAAGATTCATTATTTTGCCGGGAAAGTGATGGTTTCATTAATCCAACATTCTATGGTATAGGATTTTCCATTTAGTTTTGCATTGTTGATTTCGCTTTGCGTCAAGGCTTTTGGAGCAAAATCTTCGGCCATTTTATCGGCAGCCGGTTTTAATTTAGGATCAGCAACGCCTGCTTTTTTGGCGGTTTGCACGGCTAAAGAATACATGGCTTTCTTTTCAAAATCTGTTTTTCCGCATTCTTCCGGAGCGTAGGAATACAGTTGTGCCAAGAACAAATAAGCTCTTCCTAATTTAGGATCAGCTTGTAATGCTTTGTATAAGGTTTCTTTAGATTTGGTCATGTCGTTAGCCAACAGACCGGTTGCCAGAGTATAGTAGATTTTAGCTTTTTCTTGCGGATTGGTTTCTAAATCGGCGGCTTGGTTATAGAATTGTATGGCTTCAGTAAATTTGCGTTGTCTTAAGTTGGCTAAGGCCATAAAATAGGAAGACTGAGAAGTTGATTTAACAGCATACAGTTTTTCGGCCATAGTGGCAAAAATGGGAGTAGCACTACATTTAGCCGACAAATTGGTTAAAGCAGTTGTAATCCACTCATTGTTGTCTTTGTTCAGGTTGAAATTTTTCTCATAATAAGAAGATAAATTATTACAATTTACCAATTCTTTAGCCAATGCATTGATGCCGCGTTGTGCAGTTTTATAAGTATCGGCTTTATCGGTATTGCTGTTTTGCAATTTGGTCAGCATGAAATTGGTCAAAGTGTATTTGTCTAAAACCAAATCTGCAGTATATTTTTGGTCACCGGCTTTATACTTTTCAAAACAAAGACTGAAGTAAGTATAAATGGCATTAGCATTGGTTATACTTCCGGAAGCTTTAGTAAATCCGCTGTCCAACAAATTAAAAATTTCTTCTTTGGCTTCAATTTTATTGTCGTGCAAAGCCATGGCTTTATTTACTTCATAATCGGCGGTTTTGTCCGTAAAGTTAACGTGGTATTGGTCGTACAATGCCAGCACATCGCGCACTAACTTTTCTTTTTGTTCTGCAGAAGCATTATCTATTTTATATTGTAGTATAGATAAGCCGTCGGTGTAAACTTGTTCGCTGAATTTCGGGCAATTTTTTTTCACTTCACTCCAAGTGTCAAAAGCGGAGTCAATCGATTTGGATTTGTAAAACTCGTTGTAGGCTGTAATTTTTGAGGCACAGTCAAACTTTTGAGCATTAACAGTTGTAATGAATAAGATACTAATCCAGGAAAAAATTGCTTTCATAATCAATCGTTTTAGTCATATTTACGTTTCACGAACCATTTGTCACTCAAAGATAAACCAACACTCACATTAAAATAGTTTTCTTCCACTAAATTATTGTAAATAGTTCCCTTTCTACCCATTTCAATACCAATATTAATCTTCGAGAAACTTCCGCCTAACGGCAAGCCGAAACCAACATTAAAAGCGGTATCTGTAATGGATTTGTTTTCATAACCCGGTCTAACAATTACCAAGCCGGTGTTTTCATAGCGCAAACCGGCACGGTAAGTAATTCTTTTGTAATATTTGGAATAAGAATTATAGTTGGGAATAAAATAACCACCCAAACTGTAGCGTACAGAATTTTCAAATACGCCACCGTTAATATCAAGAAATCGGTTCGACATAACACTGTTGTTGATAAGGGTTACCTCGGCACCTAACAACCATTTTTTTACTTCACCAAACCCTGAACCAAAAGAAAATTTGGAAGGTATTTTGATGGTGGTATTCGCTACATCAACATCTTCGGATTGTATAACCCTGATTGATTCATCTCCAAATTCCTCGGTGAGTTGTATTTCACGGGTGTTGTCCAATCTCAGTTCCGATTCAGGTGCATAGGTCAAACTACTGAAGAAAGACAATTTTTTGTTTAATTGTGTTTGATAGGTTAAACCAAAGTTTGCATTAAATCCTTGTACATTAGAGGTGTTAATTTCTCTTGTTCCGTATTGAATGCCGGATTGAGACGTAAGATTGGTGGTTTCAATTGTTCCGAAATTATATTGGATGTCGGCACCAATATTCAAATGCTTATTAAGCTTGTAGCCCATGCCAAAGAAAACTTTGTTGACGCCGCCTATACCTTTATAATTGGCTTTAACCGCTCTTATGGTATCAAAAGGAGCTGTGTCTCTTCTGAAATAGGTGATGTTTTGAATCTTATAACCAACGGAAGAATAAGGAATCAATCCGAAGCTCAGCCCCAATTTTCCAACAGGAATACCAACGGCCAAGTAATCAAAAGCAGTTCTTCTGGATTTTTCTTCTTGGGTTTCCGATTTGGATTTGGTATTAGCATAAGTTCCTCCGATAGAAAAAGTGGTGAGTTTTAAACTGACAAAATGAGCCGGATTTTGTAGATTGATATGAATACTATCGGGAAAAACACTTAGTCCTCCCATAGAACGCGTTTCAACAGTTCCTTTAAATTTAATGTCGCCAATTCCGTAAAAAGAATAGGGAGTGGAAGTTCCTTCTTGAGCTAAGGCAGAGAATGAAATAAGTAAACAAAGGCTTACTATAATTTTTTTAATCATTTTGATTGTATTGAAATGTTTGATTCAAACTTTCCAGTAGGAAATTTGAATTGGCAAATATGGTATTTTTTAATCGTTTAGCCAAAAATTCTGCGTCGCCTCCCGTTAAAATTATGATAAATTTAGCGTATACAGCTTTGTAGTCCTCAATAAACCCGTCAATTTCATTAATAACGCCATTAATAACACCCGAATGAATTGATTGCTGGGTTGAATTTCCAATGGTGTTTTCGGGATAAGCTTTGGTCAGTAAGGGTAATTTTGCTGTAAATTGATGCAGCGATTCATAGCGCAAACGAATACCCGGTGAGATAGCTCCGCCAAGATATCGGTTGTTTTCATCAATAAAGTCATAGGTGATACAAGTGCCGGCATCAATCACCAATCGGTTTTGATTTGGAAATTGTAATACGGCTCCACTGGCTAAAATCAACCGGTCAATACCCAATGTGGTTGGTGTGGTGTATAAATTGGTAAAAGGGAATTTGCTCTCGTGAGAAATAAAATAAAGGGAAGCTCTTTTTTCAAAAAACAAAAAGTCAGATTTGTCTAGTTTACCCACCGAAGCGATTACAATGGAGTTTATTTTTGAATGTTTATTTAAAATAAAATCAATCTTTTTTTTCCAATCTTCTGACTCCAAAACAAAATCCTCCAAAAGGGTATTGTCTTCAAAGACAGCGGCTTTGATTCGGGTATTTCCAACATCTATAGCAAGTAGCATACGGGAGATTTTAATGAGGCTAAGGTAAGAATAGTTTTTTTTTATTATTTGTTTTGGATAAATTAAAAATCGTTCTATATTTGCACCCGCAACAACGCAAGGTACCTTAGCTCAGTTGGTAGAGCAATGGACTGAAAATCCATGTGTCCCTGGTTCGATTCCTGGAGGTACCACAAAAAAACCCTGATAAGAAATTATCGGGGTTTTTTGTTATTTTTACTTTTATGCATTACTTGTACATAATTTATTCCTCAAAAGTTAACAAATTCTATGTGGGAGAAACTGATGATATGGAATTGAGGTTATTAAAGCATAACAATCATTCCTATGAGGGTTCTTTTACCAAGATAGCTGAAGATTGGCAAGTTGTTTTACTATTTGAATGCCGTTCAAGAAATCAATCTCTTTTGCTTGAAAAATTTATCAAGAGTATGAAGAGCAAAATATTTATTCAAAAGATTATCGAGAACCCTGAGATTCTGGGTGATATAATTTCCAAAAACAATTTTTAATCCATGTGTCCTTGGTTCCCCCGAAGTTTCGGGGCTGGAGGTACCACAAAAAAACCCTGATAAGAAATTATCGGGGTTTTTTGTTTTTCTGGAATTTTGCAAACCTAAATAGAAGCTCAAATGGTATTTAACACAAAAATGTGCGGTGGTTTCTATTTTTTTCACTAAAATTGACCCTTTAATATTCTATCATTACAATGAAATCAAAATCAACAATCGTTCTGTTCCTTTTGTCCTGCTTTTCGTTAGTAGCACAACAAAAAATAAGTGTAGAAGAAATTTATACCGGTACCTTCAGAGCACAAGCCATGGACGAACTTTTCGCCATGAAAAACACCAACCAATACACGGTCTTAAATTTTGACAGGACATCCCGCAGCATGCAAATTGACCTATACGATTTTGCAACGCTCAAAAAAGTAAGCACCATTATCGATACCAAAAAGTTCTCTGAATTAACTGACGGTATCGATAGTTTTGTTTTTAGCGCTGATGAAAAACAACTGTTGATTGCTAACAATACCAATCCCATTTTCCGTCGTTCTTTTACAGCAGATTATTTTTTGTTCAACCTGACTACGCAAAAATTAACGAAAGTATTGGAACAAGTACAAGAACCTACTTTTTCTCCTGATGGTACTAAAATAGGTTTTGCCAAAGCCAACAATCTTTTTATCTACGACATCGCTTCCGCAAAAGTGACTCAGGTAACTACAGACGGGAAGAAAAACAGTGTCATCAACGGAATTACGGATTGGGTTTATGAAGAAGAGTTTGCTTTTGTAAGAGCCTATGATTGGAGTGCCGACAGCAAAAAACTGGCTTATATTCGTTTTGATGAAAGCGAAGTGCCCGAATTTTCTATGAATGTTTTCAAGAAAAATTTATATCCAACAGTAGAAACGTTCAAATATCCAAAAGCCGGTGAAAAGAACGCCTTGGTTTCTTTACACGTTTACGATGTGACTTCGGCTACTGCCAAAGCCATTAATCTCGGGAATTACAATGATTTCTACATCGCCAGAATGGAATGGACAAATGAGGCCAATGTGCTTTCGGCTCAGGTATTAAACCGCCACCAAGATAATTTGGATTTGCTCTTTATTGACGGAACAACCGGAAATGCGAAAGTGGTTTTGAATGAAAAAGACAAAGCTTATGTAGATGTTACTGATAACTTGACGTTCTTAAAAGACAACAGTTTTATATGGACTTCCGAAAAAGACGGCTACAACCACATTTATTTATACGATAAAAACGGAAAATTAAAAAATCAAATCACAAAAGGCAACTGGGAAGTTACTGCTTATTATGGTTTTGACGAAAAAACAAAAACGGTTTTCTACCAATCGGTTGAGAATGCTTCGATTGTAAGAGATGTCTATCGCATAGGTTTAGACGGAAAAAACAAAGTAAAGTTGTCTCAACAAGCAGGTACCAATGCGGCTACTTTCAGTCCGAATTTCCAATATTTTATCAATAGTTATTCGAGCGTAAGCCAGCCAACTATTTATTCTTTAAACAGCGCCAAAGACGGAAAGCAAATCCAATCGATTATTGACAACAAAGCTTTGGCAGAGAAAATCAAAAAATACGATTTGCCGACCAAAGAGTTCTTCGAATTAACCACCGAAAAAGGGCATAAGTTAAACGCTTGGATGATCAAGCCTAAAGATTTTGATGCCACTAAAAAATATCCGGTATTTATGTTCCAATACTCCGGACCGGGTTCGCAGGAAGTGGCCAACAATTGGTTAGACACCAATGATATGTGGTTTATGATGTTGGCACAAAACGGCTATATTGTAGCTTGTGTCGACGGAAGAGGAACCGGTTTTAAAGGAGCTGCTTTCAAAAAATGTACCCAAAAAGAATTAGGAAAATACGAAGTTGAAGACCAAATTGACGCGGCTAAAGTCATCGGAAATTATGCTTATGTTGACAAAACCAGAATCGGTATCTTCGGCTGGTCTTATGGTGGATTTATGAGCAGCAACTGTCTCTTCAAAGGAGCAGATGTTTTCAAAATGGCCATAGCCGTAGCACCGGTGACCAATTGGAGATTTTATGACAGTATATATACTGAAAGATACATGCACACACCACAGGAAAATGCAAGCGGTTACGACGATAATTCGCCTATTAATCATGTGAGTAAGTTAAAAGGTAAATTCCTTTTGATTCACGGTACGGCAGATGATAACGTGCATGTACAAAACACGATGCAAATGGTAGAAGCTTTGGTGCAAGCCAACAAACAATTTGATTGGGCCATTTATCCCGATAAAAATCACGGGATTTACGGAGGCAAAACCAGAGTGCAATTGTTCAATAAAATGACCAATTTTATCAAAGAAAATTTATAATCAACCAATAAACTAAAACCAATTTTATGAGTGAAACTACAGTAAAAACAGGACATCCAAAGGGACTTTGGGTATTATTCGGAACCGAGATGTGGGAACGTTTCAACTTCTACGGAATGCGAGCGATTCTAACTTTGTTTATGGTAAATTCTCTAATGATGAAAGAGGCCGATGCTTCTTTGATTTATGGAGGTTTCCTGGGACTTTGTTATTTAACACCAATGTTAGGTGGATTTATATCTGACCGTTTTTTCGGGAACCGAAACTGTATCATGTTAGGCGGATTAATGATGGCTGTCGGTCAATTGTTACTCTTTGCAAGTGCCAGTGTTTTTGGCTCTAATCTGGGATTGGCCAACACTTTAATGTGGGTAGCTTTAGGGATTATTATTTTTGGTAACGGATTCTTTAAACCCAATATTTCCTCAATGGTAGGAAGTTTGTATCCAAAACAAGAAAAAACCAAATTAGATACGGCATTCACCATTTTCTACATGGGAATCAACATCGGAGCGTTTTTGGGTCAGTTTATCTGTCCGTTTGTTGGTGATGTTAAAGATGCGGGTGGTATCAGAGATATTCACGCATTCAAATGGGGATTCTTGGCAGCGGCAATGGCCATGCTAATCGGAACAGCAGTGTTCTTTTTCCTTAAAAATAAATATGTTGTTACACCCGAAGGTAAACCAATCGGAGGATTGCCATCAGGTAATGAAGCCGGTGATTATGAAGAGGGCGAGTCTCAAAAAGCACATTTTACAGCAGGTTCAATTATAACTGCTATAGCAGTATTCGCCGCGATATTTTTTGCGTTTAATTATTTTGCCGAAGGGGATAATGTTGTTAAAAATATTATTTACCCAATTATTTACGCCAGCGGAATTGCTTTGGCAACATTGATTTTATTGGATAAGACCTTGACAAAAGTGGAAACACAACGTATTTGGGTAATCTACATCATGTCATTCTTTATCATTTTCTTCTGGGCAGCTTTTGAGCAAGCCGGTTCATCATTAACATTCATTGCTGATAACCAAACCGACAGAAATTTCTTTGGCTGGAATATGCCGCCGTCAATGGTACAAATCTTTAACGGTTTATTCGTAGTAGCTTTCGCCTTCCCATTCAGTTTGTTATGGGATAAATTAAGAGCCAAAGGGAAAGAACCAATTTCAACTGTAAAACAATCGGTTGGTTTGGCCTTGATTGCGTTGAGTTATTTCATTATTGCTCACAATGTAAAAGATTTAGGAAATAGCGGATTGTTGGCTATTTATTGGTTGATTTTATTATACTTAATCCAAACATTCGGAGAGTTGTGTTTGTCACCAATCGGATTGTCATTGGTTGGTAAATTATCTCCAAAACGTTTTGCTTCTTTGGCCTATGGTGTATTCTTTATTTCTAATGCAGCAGGTTATGCACTTTCAGGAACTTTAGGGTCAATTCTTCCGGCAACAGGAGATAAGTACTTAAAAGCAAAAGAATTGGGAATTGATTTACAAGGTGTTTTAGATAAGACCGTTACAGCCACACCGGAGCAGTTAAAATTGTTGGCTGACAACCAAATCAGTGATCAATACCCGGTATTCGCCGGTTTTGAAATTCACAACCTTTACGAATTCTTCATGGTGTTTGTTGTGCTTTGTGGGATTGCTTCAATTATTTTGTTTGCTTTAACACCAAAATTGAAAAAAATGATGCACGGTGTGAGATAATTGCATGTTAAAAATATTTTATATCTTTCAAACCTACAAGCATTGCTTGTAGGTTTGTTTTTTTAAATCAAAAAATTATGTGGAAAAGTCATCCTAAAGCACTGCCTTACTTGTTTTTATCCGAAATGTGGGAAAGATTCGGGTACTATTTAATGATTGGAATATTTACGCTATTTCTAAAAGATGTGGAAGCAGGTTTTTGCATGACAGAGAAAGAAGCCTCCGATTTGTACGGAACTTTTATCGCATTGGTATTCTTAACTCCTTTTATTGGTGGTTTGGTTGCCGATCGATATTTGGGCTACAAAAAGTCAATTATCCTTGGTGGTTTAATGATGGGCGCCGGTTATATGTTAATGGGAACCCAAGACATTACGATGCTTTACGTTGCAATGACCTTGGTAATTGTTGGCAATGGTTTTTTCAAGCCAAATATTTCAACACTTTTGGGGAATTTCTATAACGACGAACAATACAAAGACAAGAAAGACGAGGGCTATAATATTTTCTATATGGGAATTAATATCGGGGCTTTCATTTGTAATTTCTTTGGTGCCGCACTGAAAATTTTATTTGGTTGGCAGGAAGCTTTCATGGCAGCCGGTGTCGGGATGTTTATCGGCGTAATTGTATTCATGCTCGGAAGCAAACATTACGGCGATAAAACAGAAAAAAAAGGCGTACAGGAAGGCGATATGCCATTTTATAAAATTGTATTATTTATTCTTTTACCTTCGGTAATCTTCGGGATTATCGGTTGGTTTTTAAAAGGAGTACAATCTGACTCTAATACGGATTGCGCTATCTTCGGTTCTGACAGTACCGATGCTTTCATTTTTGCATGTATTCCGGTGATTTTCTTCTACGGAAGTTTGTATTTCAAAGCCAAAGTGGAAGATAAAAGACCAATCGGAGCGCTATTGGCCATCTTTGGAGTTGTAATTTTATTTTGGGCCGTATTCAAATTAAACGGTTCTGCACTCAACAATTGGGGCGATAAATATACCGACAGAGAATTAACAGGAACTTCCCAAACGATAGCTTCTAAGTTGGTACTCACCGATACCTTAACCTATAAAAAAGATTCAGTGCCTTTGTATGACCAAGCCTTCCGAATTCAGAAAGAGGATGGAGAAGTGGTTAAAACCGTAGATTATCCTTTGTATTTTAGAAATGTACACCAAGAAAAATTGCCCGAAGAAAACGGCAAAGTATACACATGGTCGGCCAATTTGAGTCAGTCCATCAATCCGGGTTGGGTAATCATTTTAACGCCTTTGGTAGTGGCCTTTTTTACTTTTTTGCGCAGCAGAAAGA
>NZ_CAMLRU010000010.1 GCF_946482535.1 uncultured Flavobacterium sp. | reverse complement strand
TGGATAAAATCAAATTTATAGATTGTATTTCTTTAAATAATTCTTCATTAGGGTTCGGGTAAAATTCAGATTCTTTACATAAGGTCAGCCAATATTTAATTTCATCAACTTCTTTTGCTGCGATTTTCATTTTATGAATAAAATCAGCTTTACTTTCTGCATTTTGTGCCTCTCTTATATTAGCTCCTATTGATGTTCCGCTTTTAAAAATTTGAGCCGCCATTTCGAAACGATTAGTTTGCCTAATTGCTTCAGCAAAGGCAACTATTTTTAAAGCAAATTCAAAACTTAGATTTACAATTAAATTGTCTTTGTCGTTTCTCATCTTCAAATTTTCAAATTAACCCATTTTCAAATTTAGCGTTGCCTAACGGTACGTTGCTCAATTCTCTTTTCAAATTTTTCGCCTTTGAAGATGCGTTGTACCATGATACCGGGAATGTGAATTTGATTCGGGTCGAGTGTTCCAACGGGAACTAATTCTTCTACTTCGGCGATGGTGATTTTGGCAGCACCGGCCATAGGCGCATTAAAGTTACGAGCGGTTCCTTTGAAAATAAGGTTTCCGGCTTCGTCGCCTTTCCAAGCTTTTACGATGGAGAAATCGGCTTTGTAGGCCAATTCCATGATGTGCATTTTGCCATTGAATTCACGCACTTCTTTGCCTTCAGCCACTTCGGTACCGTAACCGGCAGGAGTGAAGAATGCCGGTATTCCGGCTTGAGCAGCACGGCATTTTTCGGCTAAAGTTCCTTGTGGTGTAAGTTCAACATCTAATTCGCCCGACAACATTTGGCGTTCGAATTCGGCATTTTCCCCAACATAGGAGGAAATCATTTTTTTGATTTGTCTTTTTTGAAGCAATAAGCCCAATCCGAAATCATCTACACCGGCGTTGTTGGAGATGCAAGTTAAACCGGTGGTTCCTTTTTGTACCAATTCGGCGATGCTGTTTTCGGGTATGCCACAAAGTCCGAAGCCACCGAGCATGATGGTCATGCCGTCTTCGATGCCTTGCAGTGCTTCTTGTACAGAGTTTACTTTTTTATTAATCATGATTGATTAGTGTTGTTTTGTTTGTGGCGTAAATTTAGGAATTTAATAGTGAATTGGGAAAAGAAAAAATCCCATCCACCAAAGGTAAATGAGATTCTTTTATTTGTTTTACAGAATGTCCACTGGACATTCTCCTCTTAATATCAAATATAGCCCGGATTGCAGCTGGCTACCATGTAGCGCGGAAAGCCGGAAATAGCTCCTAAAAATTATAATCCGAATTCATCGGGATTTTGTTCTTCTTCTTCTGTTGGAACGGCTGTAGAATCAATCTCTGCTTTTGGCGGAGACCAACAATCAACTTTGATAGAGAGATTATCCGGTCGTTGGAACGGATCTTTGGAAATTTGCAGGTCTTTGTCTTCGTAACATTTTTCCATCATATAACCCCAAATTGGTAAGGCTGCTGTAGCTCCTTGGCCATAAGTAATCCCTTTGAAACGAGCGGAACGGTCTTCGCAACCTACCCAAACTCCGGTAACCAAATTCGGCACCATACCGATAAACCAACCATCAGATTGATTTTGAGAGGTTCCTGTTTTCCCGGCAATCGGGTTGGTAAACATATACGGATAACCGGTCCAGCGATTGTCCCCGCTTCCGCCGCCTTCGGTTCTTAAACGCACACCCGAACCGCTTTCGGTAACGCCTTCGAGTAATTTGATTACGGCATAAGCGATGTCTTTATTCAACACATCATGTGTATCGGGAACGGGTTCGTAAAGCACCACGCCGTTTTTGTCTTCGATTCTGCTGATGAATTGCGGTTTGATGTAAACCCCTTGGTTGGCAAACGTACTGTAAGCTGCGACCATGTCTTCCACAGTAATTTCTACAGCACCTAAAGCTATCGATGGCTGGTTAGGAATATCGGCTTTTACGCCTAATTTTTTGGTCAATGCTGCAACAGATTCCGGTCCGGTTTTGTCAATCAATTTAGCCGAAACCGTATTGATGGATAAGGCCAAGGCGCGTTTTAAAGTCACCATGCCACGGTATTGGTGGTCGGAGTTTTTAGGTTCCCAATCTTCGGTAACATTGTGTCTTCCTTTGTGAATCATAAACGGACTGTCGATGATAGAATCACACGGCGACATGCCCAATTGTTCGATGGCAGTGGCGTATACAAATGGTTTGAAAGTTGAACCCACTTGTCGGGCGCCTTGTCCTACGTGGTCGTATTGGAAATATTTGTAATCGATACCGCCGACCCATGCTTTGATATGTCCGGTTTGTGGTTCCATCGACATCAATCCGGCTTGCAGGAAGTGTTTGTAATAACGAATGGAATCCATAGGTGTCATTAACGTATCTATTTCGCCTTTCCAAGAGAAGATTTTCATTTTGGTTTTGATGTCGAAAGAGGCGATGATTTCGTCTTCGGTTTTGTCCATTTCTTTCATCACGCGCCAACGCTCGGAGTTTTTCATGGCTTGGGTGATGATTCTTTTGGTTTCTTCGGGTGTGATGTTTACAAAAGGCGCATTTTTATTGTCTTTTTGTTGGGCAAAAAATTCCTGTTGCAGGTTTTTCATATGGGCTTGAACCGCTTCTTCGGCATGTTCCTGAATTTTGGAATCGATGGTGGTATAAATTTTTAAACCGTCGCTGTAAATATCCCAATCGCTACCATCGGGTCTTTTGTTTTCTTTAGCCCAATTTTTCATGTATTCACGAAGGTATTCACGGAAATAAGTCGCCGTTCCTTCTTTATGACTTTCGGGATGGAAGTTTAAAACGATAGGTTTTACCGCTAAAGTATCACGGGATTCTTTGGCTAAAACTTTGTTTCTCACCATTTGATCTAACACCGTGTTTCTTCTGTTTTTTACTTTTTCCAAACGGCGCAGCGGATTGTACAGCGAAGGATTTTTGAGCATACCGACAAACATAGCGGCTTCATCAACAGTCAAGTCACGAGGTTCTTTCCCGAAATACACTTTGGAAGCCGAGCGAATTCCCACCGCGGTATTCACAAAATCGGCCTTGTTTAAATACATGGCGATGATTTCGTTTTTAGTGTATTGGCGTTCTAATTTAACGGCGATAATCCATTCTTTTACTTTTTGAATGATACGGAAAGGTTTGAAACTGGAACCTTCACCGTGAAAAAGAAGCTTGGCTAGCTGTTGGGTCAAAGTACTGGCACCACCATCAGCGCCTAATTTGAGTGCTGCTCCGAAAGTTCTTCTTGCGTCGATTCCGGAGTGTTCGTAGAAACGCTCATCTTCAGTTGCTACTAAGGCCTTTACCAAATGTGGCGGTAAATCTTCGTATTTGATGGGTGTTCGATTTTCGTTGTAAAATTTACCAATAGTAACACCATCAGAAGAAATGATTTCGGTGGCCAAATTGGATTCGGGGTTTTCCAAGTCTTCAAAGGAGGGCATGCTGCCGAAAAATCCCCATGAAGCCAAGAAGAAAAACAACACCATGAATCCCAATCCGTAAAGGAATAACTGCCAAAATTTTCTTTGGTAGTATTTGAGGTCTTTGACCGTTGCGGTATTATTTTTTTGTGCCATATTTTTATTCTGTAGATTCTATTCTGAAGCCAACATCGGTTATACCGGGTAAAGCCGAAACACCTTCAATTTTCCCGGTTTGTCTCACGGCGTGTTTGATGTGAATTTTATAAACGCCTTTTTGTGTAAAACTAACGTTGTCTTTGTAAAACAGTTTATTTTCTTTAACGTCTGTAAAGCCTTCCCCAAGAAGTGTGCCATCCGGATTGGCCATTTGGTATTCTAAAGTGTCCACTTTTACTTGTCGGTTAGGCTGTTCCAAAGAAACTATCAAGAACAAATTATTGAACGGATAGTCATCATTGTCTCTTACATTAACATACAAATTGTACATTTTTTTAGCGTCCAATTGAGGCAATTCAAAGGTTACGATGCTGTCTTTGTGCCATTCTTTTCCAACCGATTGGTATTCGTCAAAAACCCTTTTCTCGTCGCAGGAGATAAGTGAAAAAAGCACTAAAATAAAGAGGATACTACTTTTTATCTTCATTCTTTTTCTGAATTATAATAGGTTTTTTTCCTTGCGGTTTAGCGTCGCTCCGTTCGCCTTTGGCTCGGTTTTGATTTTGCTTTGGCTTTTGCCCTTCGTTTGTTGCTGTATTTGTAGCAACATTGGGAGTTTTTGCTTTATTTCGGTTTCGGTTTTTGTTTTTGTTCTTGCTTTTTCTGGGTTGGTCAAAACGAGTTAAGCTTTCTTGTCCCATGGCGTTATTGAAATCTTTTTCCGGTTCGGTTACAATTTCAACAGCAAAATCTTCTAGTGAACTTACTTTTTTTCCTTGCTTGTTTTGGGCAACGATTTCTTTTACTTGTTCGATATTTAATACGTGCCAATTAGCAAAATTATCAAAATAAGCAAACCACATCAATCCTTTAAAGATGTCTTGTTTTTGACAAACGGCATCGCCTTTTTCGGTTTTTAGTTTGGTTTCAAATTCCGGAAAATCTTTTAAGGCATCCATGTAAGTGTCTAACTCATAGTTCAGACAGCATTTTAATTTGCCGCATTGTCCGGCTAATTTTTGCGGATTTAAGGACAATTGTTGGTAACGCGCCGCCGAAGTATTCACACTTCTGAAATCGGTTAGCCAAGTCGAACAACACAATTCTCTTCCACAAGAACCGATACCGCCAAGTCTGGATGCTTCCTGACGGAAACCTACTTGTTTCATCTCGATTCGCGTGTTGAATTCGCGGGCATAATCTTTAATCAACATTCTGAAATCGACGCGATCATTAGCCGTGTAATAGAAAGTTACTTTAGAACCATCGCCTTGGAATTCGATATCTGAAATTTTCATTTCCAATTTATGAGCAATAGCCAATTCACGGGCTTTTACTTTCATTGGCTCTTCCTTGTCCCGGGAATCACTCCAAATATCGATGTCTTTTTGAGACGCTTTTCGGTAAACTTTCGGGATTTCGGGACTGGTGTGATTGACCCCTTTTTTCTTCATTTGAATTTTTACCAATTCTCCGGTTAGGGTAACAATTCCAACATCATGTCCGGGAGAAGCTTCGGTCGCAACAACATCGCCAATGCTGAGTGTCAGCTTTTCGGTATTGCGAAAAAATTCTTTTCTGCCGTTTTTGAATCGCACTTCCACACAATCGAAAGGCGCTTCACCATTGGGCAAACTCATATTAGCCAGCCAATCGAAAACGGTTAATTTGTTGCAGCTATCGGTGCCGCAAGTCCCATTATTTTTGCATCCTTTTGGCGCTCCGCCATCGGAAGTTGAACAACTTGTACAAGCCATAATTTGGATATAGGTATGTTGGTCGTCCTGTTATTTAAACAAGACTACTTATCATAAACGTTAAAAGTGTAAAGATAGTATTTTTTAAAGTTTTTAAAATTCTTTCTAATTAATATTTGATTTAGTTTTTTATAGGATAATTTTTCTATTTTCGCTTTTGTAACATAATATTAAACCTAAATGAAAAAATTAAGCTTATTGTCCTTGGCGGTTTTGTCAAGTTTTGCCATTTCATGTTCTTCTGATGATGGTCCGACTACATCCGGAGATTTACTGGGTAAATGGTACTACAAAGAATACAAAGTTGCGGGTCAAACTATTCCTTATGATGATCATGAAACTTGTGGTAAAGATTATATACAATTCTATGCAGACGGTACCGGAGACAATGTTGATATTTGGAATTGCGAGCCGGATGTAGCGCCTTTCACCTACACCAGATCAGGGAATAACATTTCAGTTACTTCTGACGGATTAACTGACGTGGCTCAAATTGTCGAACTTTCATCAACTACTTTTAAAGTTAAAGTAAGTTATGATTTTGATGGTGATGGAGAGGATGAATCGGTGACGGAAGTTTACACCAGAAACTAAAAATACAAACCGAGTTTTACTCGGTTTTTTTATGTTGTTTTTACAGCGATGATTTTTACCGGACAAGCCTTTTGTGCCAATTCGCAGTTTTCTTCAATCGTATGGTCAGCCGATTTCAAGGTGTGAAATCCCTTCGCGTTGACCGATTTGAGTAATACCGATTTCCCGTCTTTTTTTGACATTTGAAATTGTCCCGGCGCCATTTCCACACAGTAATTGCAACCGATACATTTGTCTCTTTGCAGGGTAACGATGACCATTAGTTTTCTACAATTTTATACATTTTGTCAGACAAACGAATGCGGAACGGAACTTTCAAAGTACAACTGTCGCCTTTAGTCGCTTTTTCTAATGGTAAATCGTTGACCATCATGTCATCTACCATCATTTCTTGAGCGCCGGTGCTTGGTCCGGTAATCAAAATTTTATCGCCCTTTTTGAGGTCGTAAGCTTCGATTTTGAATTCGGCCACACTCGATTTCGGGAAGTAATGCATGCCTTTGCCGATATACACTTTTTTCTGAGTAGCGCTCGAACCCGGGTTGTCGCTCCATTCGCCTAATTTCTGGCCCAAATAATAACCACTCCAAAAGCCACGATTGTAAACCGTTGCTAAAGTTTCCATCCAAACGGCAATTTTTGCTTTGGTAAAAGTGCCTTCGTAATAGGCGTCAATGGCTTCGCGATAGGTTTTGATTACGGTGGCGACATAATCGGCGGCGCGACCTCGGCCTTCAATTTTCAATACTTTGATGCCCGAATCGATGACTTGATCTAAGAAATCAATGGTACATAAATCTTTAGGCGACATCATGTATTCGTTGTCGATTTCGATTTCGAAACCGCTTTCTTGGTCGATTACCGTATATTTTTTACGGCAGTTTTGTTTGCAAGCGCCGCGATTGGCAGAAGAATTGTGCGAGTGCAAACTCAAGTAACATTTGCCCGAAACCGCCATGCACAATGCGCCGTGACCAAAGATTTCGATTTCTACCAAATTACCGCTTGGTCCTTTGATTTGTTCTTTCTCAATGTCATCCGTAATTTTTTTCACTTGGCGTAAACTCAGCTCGCGAGACAATACGATGGTGTCGGCAAACATGGCGTAGAACTTTACGGTCTCGATGTTGGTTACATTCAATTGGGTGGAAATGTGCACTTCAATGCCCATGGTTCTGGCAGTCATGATAACCGCTTGGTCAGAAGCGATAACTGCGGTAATACCGGCTTCTTTGGCTTTCGCCAAAAGGGTTTTTACGATAGACAAATCGTGGTCGTAAATAATTGTATTCAAAGTCAGATAGGTTCTGACGTTTTTTTCGTTGCATCGACGCGCAATTTCCGGCAAATCATCTAAAACGAAATTCACCGTGGCACGTGCCCGCATGTTTAATTGTTCGACACCAAAATAAACCGAATCACAACCATTGTCTAACGCCGCTTGCAGTGATTCGAAGTTGCCGGCCGGAGCCATCAATTCAATTCTTCCTGAAGTAGTCATTAGCTTAAAATTTTAAATAATTTATCGGATAAACGGATGCGGAACGGTACTTCGAAAGTGATTTTATCACCGGCTTTTGCTGTGGTGCTTTCTTGGCCATTAACCTTCATTTTTTCCAAGATTAATTCTTGGTTTCCGGTCGTTGGTCCGCTGATTAGGATTTTATCGCCAAGATTTAATTCTTGATTTTCCATCAAAAATAAACCTACACCAGCTTTGGTATAGTAATGTTCGGCTTTGGCTACCAGTACTTTCTTGACTTTTATTTTTTGGCGAATGTCTTTCGTTTCTTGGGCTTTCGCCAAAGGAATATTCGGCAAGTCACCAGAGTGTTTGAAGCGTAAATTCTCAGAACGTCCTTTGCGGAAGATTTTGTTGCCCACTTGTTTGCCGCGACGCAATTTTACTTGTTCAGCCAAAGGCAAATGCGTGGTTTCCAAACATTCGGTCGAACAACAATTTTCCATCATCGCCATACAATCATCACATTGAATAAACAACAAATGACAACCGTCGTTGGCGCAATTGGTGTGATTGTCGCACGGTTTACCACATTGATGACATTGGGAAACGATATCGTCGGTGATTCTTTCGCCCAATCGATTATCGAAGACAAAGTTTTTCCCGATGAATTTACTTTCTAGGTTTTGCTCTTTAATTTGACGCGCGTAGTTGATGATTCCGCCTTCCAATTGGAACACATTTTTAAAACCTTGGTGTTTGAAATAGGCCGAAGCTTTTTCGCAACGAATACCGCCGGTGCAATACATCACCAAGTTTTTATCTTCTTTGAAATCTTTCAGTTGCTCGTTGATAATCGGCAAGCTTTCGCGGAAGGTTTCCACATCGGGCGTAATGGCATTTTGAAAATGTCCGACTTCGCTTTCATAGTGATTTCTAAAATCGACTACAATCGTATTCGGGTCTTCTAAAATTTGATTGAATTCCGCCGCGCCTAAGTGAACGCCTTTGTTGGTTACGTCAAAGGTGTCGTCGTTCAAACCATCGGCTACAATTTTGTGACGGACTTTTATCGTGAGTTTTAAAAACGAATGGTCATCGTGTTCTACGGCTACATTTAGGCGAATGCCTTTCATAAAATCGTAAGCTTCTAAAGTGTCGCGGAAGGCTTCAAAGTTTTCGGCCGGCACACTCATTTGGGCGTTGATGCCTTCGTGAGCAACATAAATTCGGCCCAAAGCATCGAGTGCATTCCAGGCAATGAACAATTCGTCTCTAAATTTTTTAGGATCTTCAATTTTGGCGTACGCATAGAAAGACAACGTAAGGCGTTGTTGTCCGGCTTGGTCAATCAGCTCGGCTCTTTCTTCTGCGCTTAAGGTGTTATACAGTTGCATGCTATAAACGTTAAGTGAGAATTATTTTTTGAACTCTAAATGGAAGAATTCGGGGCAAAGGTACATTTTTAAAATAAAAAACCCAACCGAGTAAACGATTGGGCTTCTTTTTCATAGCATTTTTTCCCATTTAGCATGGCATCTTAAACTTTAGACGCAAGGCAACGGAAAAGGTTGCGTGATGTTTTAAAATATTTTTTAGCAAAATTCTGCGTAGGCATCTTTTAGGTTTTCCGCGATTAATTCAGCCGGACGACCTTCTATGTGGTGACGCTCTAACATGTGAACCAATTCTCCGTTTTTAAACAAGGCCATACTTGGTGATGATGGCGGAAAAGGAAACATTTCTGCTCTGGCTGCATCAACTGCTTCTTTGTCAACACCGGCAAAAACCGTGATTAGATGGTCAGGTTTTTTAGCGCCGTCTAAACTCATTCTCGCTCCCGGGCGCGCATTTCTGGCGGCACAACCGCAAACGGAGTTGATTACGACTAAGGTTGTTCCTTCTGCTTTGATGGCTTTTTTTACATCGGCAGCAGTATATAATTCTTGAAAACCGGCTTCTGATAATTCAGCTCGCATCGGTAATACCATTTCTTCTGGATACATATTTTTTAAATTTCAAAAGTTATTGAGTCGCAAAGTTACAAAGTTTTATGGTCTTAACTTTTAAAGAAATCATAAAGAATTATTATGACGGAATTGGTTAAAAAATTCTTCGGAACAAGGCTTTGATAAAAAGCATTTTCGGGCAACGCCAAATGACTTGTAAATCTTCGGCAAAAGAAGTTTCTTCATCTAAAAACTTAAAGATAACGGCCGGTTTTCCTTTTTGAAACATGGCCGAAAAGATAGTTGAACCCAATTGGTTTTTTCGGTCTAAAATATCTAGAAGCAATAAGTCGTAAAACCAAAATTTTTCGGTTTTATGAAACTTAGTTAAGTTGTTTTCTTTGGATAGAAATTGAACCAGCGCTTTCGATTTTTTGATGGTGTTTTTAAAAGTATAACCCGTGCTGGCTTTTGTCCAACCACCGGCAGAACCGATGTTTAGAATGTTTTTCGAATTGTTTTTCCAAAACGGATAACACGTCATCGGAATGTTACCTTGTTCTTTTTCAATTAATTCGTAATTCGTAACTCCTAATTTTTCAATGTACTTCTGAATTTCAGCTTCATATTCTTCCTTTGGTAATAGGTCTTTGGAAAATAAAGTATACTCTAATAAAGCTTCGGTTTCGGAGGTTGGCAACACGTACATAAATCTCGTATTGCCTTTTTGCACCACTGAAAAATCCATGAAAGTAGCACAATCGGTGGAAAAAACCGGTTCTTTGCTTTTGATAAACCAACCGATAAAATGTTGGTGTAAAAAAGGATATTTCGTTTGATTTTTAACAACTTCCGGATTGAATATAGAGTTGAAAATTTGGTTACAAGTGAAACTTTCGCTTTCGGTTTTAACCACACAATGTTGTCCTAATTCCTGAAAATCGAGCACTTTTTGGTTGAGGAAAGTGATGTTTTCTTCTTTGGAAATCAATTCGAAAACTCTATTGTAAAAATCCAAGCCGTTGACCATTTTATATTGGTACGGATGGAGATTCAGGCGTCTTTCAAACGATTCATTTTTGAACCAAGCCGCGTTCCATTTGGCGGAAGCCAAATCATCATATAAACCTTTATCATCCCAAAAACACCAAGTTCGGTCGTTGGTTTTTTTAGAATTTTCGTCGAGCAATAAAATCGATTTGTTTTTGAATTTTCCGGAAAGAACCATTTCATAAACCGTCATCAAAGCGGATAATCCGGCGCCGGTAAAAATGTAATGGTAGTGTTTCATTAATTTAATATATATCTCAATCCCAGAAATCCGCGGATACCTTGGTTGGGTGCGTAAACATAACTCGGATCAAAAGTCAGTGCATAAGGATTTGATGGTGTAGCCATAACATTTCCGTTGCTGTCATAAGCTACATTCTCATCAAAAGGATCTTCGGCTCGGGCAATTAGAAACGGATTTCCTTTATCGGGCGTCCAATTTAAAATATTTTTGATTCCGGCATAAAGCTCAAAATTACGGATTTTTTTATAAGTAAATTGGATGTTCTGCAAACTCCACGGATTAGAATATTCGGCTCTCGGATCAAGCGGTCCTAAAAGCGGCAATCGCATAGGTCCGTAAAGATTTCCGGTGTAATCAATCGACAAAAACCAGTCGGGAATATCATAAGTTAAGGCCCAATTGATGCTGTATTTTTCCGTTAAAACAGGTTGGGTTGTGACGCCGTTTTTTACATTTTTCGGGTCTAAAATAGTGAACCCGATAATGGCTTTAAAGCCGTAAGGGGTAACCCAATCCACATTGCCGCTCAAACCAACAGCTTCCGAATATCCGTTGAGATTTTGGTAAATAATTTGGTTCGGATTGGTGTCGTAATCGGGAATGATTTGGTTGGTAAAATAGGTATACCAAGCCGATAATTCTATTCCTAAAAACATGGCATTATCAAATCTGAATTTTTTCAGATAATTAAAATTGACGTTATATGATTTTTCGGGCTCCAAGTTTTCAGTGATAACAACTTCTCTCGAACCGGTTAAAGCGGCGTGTTCTTCGGTAAAAAGATTCACGATTCGAAATCCGGTTCCGGCATTGATTCTAAAGACATCATTCTTAGTCGGATTCCATTTGTAAGCGATGCGTGGGGTGAAAATGTGACCGTGATTGTTGTTGTAGTCATATCGGGCGCCCAAAAGCAAATGGTGTTTTTCGGCTAATGTTATTTCGTCCTGAACAAAAGCACTGTAAATATTGGTCTTTTCGGCGGTAGTTGTAGCCGTGGTATTGTCGTTGTAATATTGGTGGCGGAAGGCTGCGCCAAAGAGCCAATTGTGATTTTTTAGTTTTTTGTCCCAAAGATACTGTCCGAAGGCAATTTTTTGTTGGGCCAAATACAAAGTCGTTCCGTAAACCGAATTTTGGTCGTGCGACGTAGCCGAAAAAGACAAAAACATGTTTTCTTTTGTTGGGAGTTGGTATTTGCTGATTAGTTCAAATCGGGTAGTGTAGATGCTTTCACCGTAAACCTCATTGCCGCCGCGATAACTTTTATTCCATTGCATTTCGCCGCCCCAACGGTCTTCATAGAAAAATCTTCCGGCGAGCGTAAATTCTTTTTGATTTTTTCTGTTGAAACTCCATTTGTTAAAGACAGAGATTCTTTCCTGCAGCGTAACATCGGTAAAATTATCATGGTTGTTGTCTATCGGGCTGTTGTAATTGTAATAGTTGAGCCCGATTAAAGAAGCAGCTTTTTCTCCGACATTGGCTTTAAATCCCAAATCGATATTGTTTTCTAACCATGAAGTCGAAAAGACATCGGCGGTAAATAAGGGCGCATTTTTTGTTTTTTTGGTGATGATGTTGATTAATCCGCCCACGGCTTCACTGCCGTACAAACTCGAGGCCGGACCTTTGATGATTTCAATTCGGTCAATCAAAGAATTGGGAATTCCCGACAATCCGTAAACAGTTGAAAGTGCACTTACAATCGGCATTCCGTCGATGGTTACCATGGTATACGGACCTTCCAAACCATTGATATGAATATCGCCCGTATTGCAGATATTGCAGTTCAATTGCGGGCGAACACCATTGACACTTTGAAGCGCTTCGAACACGTTGGAAGTTGGGTTTTTCTTTAAAAAAGCCGTCGTGTAAATTTCTACCGGCACCGGCGTTTCCAATCGTGAAACGGGTTTCAAAGTGCCCGAGATTACAATTTCGTCCAGTTTTTCAGGTTTTGAATTTGGGACCAAAGTGTCATTTACTTGAGCGAACAAACCGTTCAAATTCAGTATGGCGATTATCAAAACAATCTTTTTCATTAAGCAAAATAAAAATTTAGACAAAACTAAAAATTAATTTTCAGTTGTATTAAAAAAATAAAATATATTTGTAAAAAAAAATAAGCATGACCATATCCGAAGAAAATTATATCAAGGTGATTTACCACTTGTCATTGGTTTCTCCAAAAGGCGTTAATACCAATGCCATTGCCGGCATGTTGGAGACTAAAGCATCTTCGGTTACCGATATGTTGAAGAAACTTTCGGAGAAAGATTTGGTCTCATATCAAAAATACCAAGGCGTAAGCTTAACGGAGAACGGATTGCTTTCGGCCAAAATGATAGTCAGAAAACACCGTTTGTGGGAAGTTTTTTTAGTCGAAAAATTAGCGTTCAACTGGGATGAAGTTCATGAAATAGCTGAAGAGTTGGAACACATTAAATCGGAAGCACTCATCAATAAGTTGGATGCTTTTTTAGGGTTTCCGGCCTTTGACCCGCATGGCGACCCGATTCCGAATGAAAAAGGCGTGATTCAAAAAGTGAACAAGCTCTTGCTTTCGGAGGCCGAACTCAACAAAGAATATTATTGCATTGGTGTGAAAGATTCGTCTTCGGAATTTTTAAAATATTTAGACAAGCAAAAAATTGCTTTGGGGTCGACTTTTAAAGTTATCGAAAGAGAAAGTTTTGACGATACTTTAACGGTTGAAATCAATGCCCAAGAAAAAATCATTTCCAATAAAATTGCTAATAACCTATACGTTCAATAATTATGTTTGAATCGATAATCGCCTATTTTGAAAGTATTGATCCGATTTTAGCGGCTTTTTATGCCACGATGTTTACCTGGTTTTTGACGGCGCTTGGTGCCTCTTTTGTATTCTTTTTTAAGAATATGAATCGGGTGGTGCTCGATGGAATGCTCGGATTTACAGGGGGTGTTATGGTCGCGGCGAGCTTTTGGAGTTTGTTGGCACCGGCCATCGAAATGAGTGAAGGCGAAGGTTTTGTAAAAGTCATTCCGGCGGCTGTCGGATTTTTATTGGGTGCCGTTTTTATTTTCGGCTTGGACAAAATCTTACCGCATTTACACATCAATTTTAAAGAAACCGAAGGCATGAAGTCGCCTTGGCAACGAACGACTTTGTTAGTTTTGGCTATTACATTACACAACATTCCCGAAGGTTTAGCGGTAGGCGTACTTTTTGGCGGAGTAGCAGCCGGAATTCCGGAAGCCTCAATTGCCGGTGCGGTTACTTTGGCTATCGGTATCGGGATTCAAAATTTTCCGGAAGGGATTGCCGTTTCTATGCCTTTGCGCAGAATGGGGATGAGCCGATGGAAAAGTTTTATGTACGGACAATCTTCGGCTATTGTTGAGCCTATTGCCGGTGTTTTAGGTGCGGTTGCGGTAACTTTTTTCACCCCTTTATTGCCCTATGCTTTGGCTTTTGCCGCCGGAGCGATGATATTTGTGGTTGTAGAAGAAGTAATTCCGGAAACCCAACAAGACAAGAATACCGATATTGCTACCTTAGGATTTATAGGCGGATTTATTGTAATGATGACTTTGGATGTGGCCTTGGGTTAATGACAACCACAGTCGTCTTTGTCGCAACTTTTCTTTGATTTTTTTTTGCCGATAAATTTTTGGGCCAAAAACCCAATCGCAATTCCTAGCGCCAAGTAAACCAGTATTTCTTGTAATTCCATAATTAATTCAAATAAATTCCGCCTCCGAGCGAAATAAAATTATAGGTTGGGGAAGCAATTTTTAAATGCTCGTAACCCAGTGAAGCGAACCATCTCTTAACATGGTATTTGGCTTCCAATTCATAAACATGTACCGGTTGACTATTGATAGAGCTCCATTTGGCTGCCGCCAATAAACTAATGTTGTGGCCAATAAAAGCTTCGGCATTTAAACCGAAAGAGAGTCTTCCTTTTTTCACTTCATTCCCGACATAAGTTGAACCGATAGTCCAGCCCAAATTAAAATTCTCTAACCGAATCCTATCATATCCTAAATTAAAATTAAACAGCGAAAGCTTGTCGGTGGCTTGCGTTGCCTTGTTTTTTTCGAGGATTTGCCTAAAATCAGTCTGCACATAAAAATAATGAAACGGTCTTATTTTTACTTTTAAATGATTAGCGTATAAGTCTTTATTACTGTAAAGCAGGTTGTTTTGCAAATCAAACCTAAAATTCCTCTTAGAATTTTCGGCATCTTGTACTTCATAATTTTCATAGTTGCCCGATTCTTTATTGTAATAAGGATAGTCTGTTAAGTTGCTGTGCAAATGGTCTTCATTTTTATAGTCGCCAAAGAAACCATACTTAAAAATACCCCAAGTGATTTCGAGCCAAATGCTAACTTCGTCATCGTCATCATCAGAACGGTTTGAACTACCCGAACTTGAATTTCCCGAACCACCGGAACTCGAATTTAATTCGCTTTTGGATTGTGATACTTTGGATTGGCTTAAGGCGACGAAACTACTTAACAGCAATAGGCTTAAACAGACGATTTTCTTCATGGAGTTAGGTTTTTTCGACAGCCACAAAAATCAAACCGAAATTTATTTTAAAACTTGGTAGGCAATCAAGGCCGTCAAATAAGCAAATCCGCTCATAAAAACCAATTGTACCAAAGGCCATTTCCAACTGTTGGTTTCCTTTTTTACAATGGCCAAAGTGCTGATGCATTGCATGGCGAAAGCATAAAACAGCAGTAGAGAAACACCCGTAGCAAAATTGAAAACTTTTCTTCCGTCGGAATGCACTTCAGCATTCATGCGGTTTTTGATGGTGGTTTCTTCATCACCATGGCTTCCTACGCTGTAAATCGTGGCCAAAGTTCCCACAAAAACTTCACGAGCGGCAAATGAGCTCACCACCGCAATTCCGATTTTCCAATCATAACCCAAAGGTTGTATAATCGGTTCGATAGATTTTCCCATGATACCAATGTATGAGTTCTCTAATTTGTGAGCGCTGATTTGATCGTTCAGGTATTCTAAATCATCCAATCGGTTTTCCGTTTTTACCTTTTTAATCACCAAACTCTCGGCATTGTCAAATCCTTTTTTCGGACCGTGTGAACCCAAAAACCACAAGATAACGGATAACGCCAAAATGATTTTCCCGGCACCAAAGACAAACGATTTGGTTTTTTCAATCACATTAATGGCCACATTTTTAAACAGCGGCAATTTGTAATTGGGCATTTCTACCACAAAATAGGATTTGGTTTTTAGTTTTAAAAAGTTATTTAAAAGATAAGCAGAAAAAATAGCCATCCCAAAGCCCAAGAGGTACAATATCATCAAGGTCAAACCTTGCAAGCTAAAAATACCCAGCAATCTTTTTTCGGAAATAATCAGAGAAATTAAGATGGCGTAAACCGGTAAACGAGCCGAACAAGTAATAAAAGGCGTGACCAAGATGGTAATCAAACGCTCTTTCCAGTTTTCAATATTTCGGGCACTCATAATCGCCGGGATAGCACAAGCCGTTCCTGAAATTAAGGGCACCACACTTTTTCCGGATAGTCCGTAGCGGCGCATGATTTTGTCCATTAAAAAAACCACACGACTCATATAACCGCTTTCTTCCAACATCGAAATAAAGAGAAATAAAAAGGCAATTTGAGGAATAAAAATCACGATGCCACCAATACCGGGAATAATGCCTTCGCTAAGTAAATTGGTAAATTCTCCTGCCGGCAAATGGGTTTTAGCATAGTTGGCCAAATTAGCAAAAGTGCTGTCAATAAATTCCATCGGAACACTTGACCAATCAAAAATAGATTGGAAAATGAGCAACAAAATCCCAAAGAAAATGGCATAACCAAAAATCTTATGCGTTAAAACTCTATCTAATTTAGACCGCAAATCAGAAGCATTTGCCGTGTCAATTTGCTGTCCGATTTTCAGAGTATCATTGATAAACTGATAACGTTTGATGGTCTCTTTTTGCTGCAAACGTTTCAATTCGGAATGCGATTTGGCGAATGAACTTTGAATTTCCTTTCGTTCCAAATTCAAAAAATTCACATCTTGGGTAATCACCAACCAAAGCTTGTACAACAACTGATTCGGAAACGCATTTCTGAGTTTGTCAAAGTATTCGACATCAATACTCGATGCGTTCAAACAAGGTTCGGTCGAGATATTTTTATAGTCAACAATGGCATTTTTTAATTCCTCAATCCCAATTCCTTTTCGGGTGCTGACCAAAACAATTTTGGTTTTCAATTGTTCTTCCAAATAAGGAAGGTCAAGCGTAATGCCTTTTACCTTCATTCGGTCAGACATGTTGATGACCAAAAGAGTTGGAATTTCGAGGTCTTTGATTTGGGTGAAAAGCAAAAGGTTTCGCTTTAAATTTTCCACATCGGTTACCACAACCACTACATCGGGAAAAAGTTTGTCGTTTTTGTTAAGCAATAATTCGATAACCACATTTTCATCAATCGAACTGGCATTCAAGCTGTAAGTTCCGGGTAAATCAAGAATATTGGCCTTGATATTGTTGGGCAGTTTACAAAATCCGAGTTTTTTTTCAACGGTGATACCGGGATAATTCCCCACCTGTTGATTCAGTCCTGTGAGTTGATTGAACACCGAAGTTTTTCCGGTGTTGGGGTTTCCAATAAGCGCTACGGTGATGTTTTGAATGCTCATGGTTGACTATTGCTCGCGGATTTCAACTTCAATCTCATGCGCCGTTTCTTTTCGGATGGCCAAATGAGAACCATTGTTTACATTCAAATAAATAGGGTCACCAAGCGGTGCAATCTGAACAATCTCTAAATCATTGTTAGGCAAACAACCCATTTCTAAAAGTTTGAGCGGAATTTTATCCAAGTCAACATAAGTGATGACGGCTTTGTCTCCAATTTTTAATAAATCAACGGTAGTTTTCAATGCTTATTTAGATTGAATTAAGATTACAAAAGTAGGGATAAAAAAAGAAAATCGAATGATAATTGTCAGTTTAACTAATTTTTATCTTCTGTTAAGAGCCACTTAATGTCTTCAATGAGTTTTTGGACTTCTTCCTTTTTGGTACCGTCATAAAAACCGCGGACATGTTTATCGGCATCTACCAAAACAAAATTTTCAGTGTGTACCATGTCATAAAGCTCTTCCGGCTTGCCTAATTTTACGGCCAAATACGATTTTCGAGCCATGCTGTAAATATCTTTTTTATCACCGGTAACCAAATTCCATTTCGAATCTATCACGCCTTCCTTTAGGGCATATTTTTTCAGTACCGGAACGCTGTCAATTTCGGGAGTAACCGTATGAGACAGTATCATTACTTTGGGATTATCTGCAAATGCTTTTTGAACCTCAATCATATTTTTACTCATCACCGGACAAATAGAACCACAAGAGGTAAAGAAAAAATCGGCCACATAAATTTTGCCTTCATAATCTTTTTGGGTAATGGTCTTTCCGTTTTGATTCGTAAAGGAAAAGTCGGCTATGGTATGGTATTTTTCAATATATTGCACCGTGCTGTCCACCAATTCCGGATTGACATCGGCCGGATTGTAGATCGGTAGTGTCTTTCCCGGTTTTAAAACATTGTAAAACAGCGAGACGGTCACAATTGAAAAAAGGAGGAAAGTGCCAATAAAGATTCTGTATTTTTTGAGGAAAACCAACATGTTGAAATTTTTTCCAAAAGTACAAAAGCAAACCCAACCTTTGTAACTTTCTGAGGTCAATCAAGACTTATATTTTTGTTAAAAATTAAGTCTAAACCACTATTATAAATAAATTTGTTAAACTAACTAAAACGTATAGCTATGAAAATGAATACCCTTTCAAGCGCTTGTTTGACGGTCTTTTTATTCCTCGGTGCCTTTCAAGTTCAGGCCCAAAAAAAGCCCGGAATCGACCTGTCATTGATGGACAAGACGGTTCGACCGAATGATAATTTCTTCAATTTTGTGAATGGAACTTGGGTAAAAAATACCGACATTCCGGCCGATAGAACCCGTTGGGGAAGCTTTGATGAATTGCGTCAAAAAACCGATACCGATGCTTTGGCCATTCTTAACGAGGCATCTAAAAATCCGGCTTATAAATCTAATACAGACCAAGGGAAAGCCATCAATCTTTACAAGACGATTATGGATACCGTGGCCCGAGACAAAGCAGGTATTGCGCCGTTGAAGCCTTATTTGGAGAAAATAAACAAAGTAAAAACGGTAGCCGATTTGCAAAAATTAATGATTGAAATGTCGTCGAAAGGTGGTATAGGCTTTTTTGGCGTAGGCGTCGGAACCGATGCTAAAAACAGCAACAGAAATGTGGTGAATGTTGGCCCGGGTTCTTTAGGATTGCCCGACAGAGATTATTATGTTTCCGATGATAAAGACTCTAAAGAAAAAAGAGAAAAATATGTAGGTCATGTCGCTCGTATGTTGGCTTTCTTGGGAGAAAAACCGGAAACTGCCAAAGAAAACGCCCAAAAAATATTGGCACTTGAAATTGACATGTCAAAACCCAGATTAGACCGAGTAGAAAGAAGAGACCGCAGAAAAACCTACAATCCGATGACTGTTGCCGATTTACAAAAGTTGACACCGGCCATCAATTGGGAGGGTTACATCGCCGGAATTGGATTGCCGAAAGTAGATTCGGTAATTGTATCCCAACCAAGATACATGGAAGCACTACAAGGGATTTTTACGCAAAACAAAGTCGAAGATTGGAAAGCTTACATGCGTTGGACATTGTTGAACGATGCTGCCAATAAATTATCAACCACGATTGAAAAAGCCAATTGGGAATTTTACAGCAAAACCTTGAGCGGTGCTATTAAACAAAGACCTTTAAATGAAAGAGCGCTTCAAGTAGTAAATGGTGCCACCGGAGAGGCTTTAGGAAAATTGTATGTAGAGAAAATGTTCCCTGAGGAAGCCAAACAAAAAGCAACAGAGATGATTAAGTATGTGATTGCGGCATACGAAAAGCGCATCAACAACTTAGCCTGGATGTCTGCAGATACCAAAGCCAAAGCAATTGAAAAGTTATATAGCATGACCATCAAAATCGGTTATCCAGACAAATGGAAAGATTATTCGGCCTTGACTATTAAAAGTCCTGCAGAAGGCGGAACCTATTTTGACAATGCCATGAGCATTTCCAATTGGAATTTCAAAAGAAATATCGATAAATTAGGCAAACCGGTAGACAAAGCAGAATGGAGCATGTCACCACAAACGGTTAATGCTTATTACAATCCTTCTAACAACGAGATTGTTTTTCCGGCAGGTATTTTACAACCGCCTTTTTACGATTACAAAGCCGATGAAGCGGTTAACTATGGTGGTATTGGTGCCGTAATCGGTCATGAAATTTCACATGGTTTTGACGATTCGGGTTCAAGATACAATGCCGAAGGTAATTTGGTGAATTGGTGGACAGATGAAGATTTGAAACAGTTTACAGCTTTGGGAACTGATTTAGCCAATCAGTATTCAGCCTTAGAACCATTGCCGGGAATCAAAGTAGATGGTAAATTTACTTTAGGAGAAAACATTGGTGATTTGGGCGGGATCAATGCCGCTTACGACGGTTTGCAATTGTATTTAAAAGACCACGGCAATCCGGGCCTAATTGACGGTTATACACCGGAGCAACGCTTGTTTATTTCTTGGGCCACTATTTGGAGAAGTAAAATGCGCGATGAAGCGATTAAAAACCAAGTAAAAACCGATCCGCATACACCGGGAATGTACAGAGCTTACGTTCCGTTATTAAATTTGGAAACCTTCCACAATGCTTTCGATATTAAACCCGGAGACGGCATGTATTTGGAACCGGATAAAAGAGTAAAAATTTGGTAATCTAAATCAAAAACCTCAAGCTAAGCTCTTGGGGTTTTTTTGGATTTTTTCACAAGGTTTTATTTTGGAATTCGTAACCCAAAAGCGCAGTAATTTTATCACTTAAAATAGTTTTCCCAACAGAAGATTTAGCGTCATCAAATTCAGGCAAAGACAAACCTAAAGCGATAGCTTTTTGCGTATAATAGTCTTTTCTAGTCGGGTGAAATGGCGTTACGGAATTGAAAGTTTCGCCAAAACAATCTTGTGCAATAATTTGTTCAATGATTGCAAGGCAATCGGTTTGATGAATCAAGTTAATCGGACCATTGGGATTTTCCAAGTGTTGCCTTCCGGCCAAAAAATGTATCGGATGTCGGTCTTCGCCTATCAATCCGCCAAAACGAATGACCGTGGTTTTAAAGTTTGGATTGTTTAGCAAAAGCGATTCAGTTTCTAACAGTTGTTTGCCACTCTCACTATCGGGTTGAGGTTGGGTTGCTTCCGAAATCACAGAATTGTCATCGGCATAAACCGAGGTCGAACTCACAAAAATTATTTTTTGAACACCGGCTTTTTGAATAAACGGAATGAGATGCTGCATTTTGGCCACAAAATTTTCGCCTGAATTTCCTCTTAATTTGGGCGGAATATCGATAATTAAAACTTCCGAATCGGATAAAAAAGATGCTATATCTCCGTTTATACTTTGCTCCGATAAAGCGATTTGGAAAGCCTCAATGCCGGCTTTTTGCAACAGTGAAATTTTTTCCGAAGAAGTGGTCGAACCTTTCACCGAAAATCCTTTGGCGATTAATGATTTTGCCAAAGGCAATCCCAACCAACCACAACCTAAAATGCTGATATTTTTCATCGGCGCAAACTATCAACAGCTACCGTCAAACTATCTCTTTGACTGACTAAACCATTCGAATTAGGATTGCGGGTGTTTTCCAAAACAACCGAAGCTTTTATTTTCTGGCGGATAATCACCGCATCATTCAACACAAAAGGCGTTGGAATCATCCAGGCTTTTCTTTTGGTAATTGAAAACAACGGATTGGTCATTAAATCAAACGAACTTTCCACCAAATTCAAATCTAGTTTTTGATTTGCAGGAATGGAAAATTCCAGTTCCAATGGTGTATTATCTACTACATAATAAGTCAATAGTTTACCATTGGACTTACTCGAAATGTTGCTATTAAAAGCAATCGATTTTACCCCATTGGCCTTGAAATTACGGATAGGAATATCTTGGTTATTAAAGATGTCATAACGATTTACTTTTCGATTCGGCGTGATTTTGATGTGATACCAATGTTGGGTTCCTTTTACCGTATCGCGTAAAAATTCGATAGTAGGTTTGGCGATGTTTTTAACAGGTGCCGAAGCCATAAAGGTAAATTCTGAACCGTATTTGCTGTACAATTTATTAATGTTTAACGCTGCACCACTTTTCGGATTGTCTCCTAAATACCCTTTGGTCCATTCGTCTAAATTGACATCATACGTAGCCCAATTTGCGGTGTTTTGATCGGCTTCTAAAATATACACCAAACTGTTGGGTTTGGCTTTGCCATAAGTATAGCCCGAACTTTGATGCGCTTTGATAAATAATCCGATTGACAATAAAAAGAAAGCGAGTGACCATAGTCTTTTTTGTGAAAAAGAACCAAAAATAGGCAACAACAAAGTAAAAGTTAACACCGTTAAAATTGCGCTGCCGAAAAGAATTTTAAGTCCTAAACCAACCGGGAACATTTGGATAAAAGGAACAATGATGATTAAAGTCGGAATGGCCAACAAACAATTGATAAACCAATTAGACTTTTGGGTCAATACAAAAACACCCAACATCAAGGTACTCGAAAGCACCGGAATCATCAGGAAGCCGGCTCCGGGTAATTTTAACGCAATGCCGATATTCAGCAGTAACCAAACCAATAATGGCGCCATCATTTGGTTCATTTCGGGATTGCGTTTGCCGTTGTTTTGGTAAAATAAAAAGCAAACAGCCAAAGCCAAACTCACAAAAGCATAAATATAATCGTGACCGTTATAAGTAAATCCTTGAAGAATGTCTTGGTATTCGGGATAAAAATTGAGGAATAATTTCCAACCGACATAAGTCAGCAAACCGGCCGTAAAAAGCGAACCTAATAACGGAATAAATCCTTTGATGATTTCATCTATCCTCAAAACGTGTTTGCCCATGCCGATAAACATAAACAACAGCACTAAAGCAAACCCGATTATGACCATAGGTAAAATCCAGCTGAACGGATAACTCAAAAACCCGAAAGGAATACTAAAATACACTTTGTCATCAGTAGCGTTGAGGTTTTTCAAATCGGCATTCGCAAAATGATTCAGTAACGGATACAAATAAGTGCCTTGATGCGCCAAAGTTTTTGGGTCTAAATGCTCAAACTTATCTTGCGCTGTGTGGTAATCATAATGCCCGTCTATAAAAGCAAAATTAAAACCCTGTATCTTTCCTTCTTCTCTAAAAACCGTTAAGTCAGTGTCATTGGGCAACATTTTATAAATGCTGTACATCAGCGAATTGGAAACCGGATATTGCGAACCGCCATTGCTAAAAGCCTCTACCATTTTGGCGTTGCCATCGTTGGTTTCCATCAGCATATAACTTGGTCCCGAACTGCCTCGGGCTTCAAAATTCAATACCAAACCAACTTCTTTAGCCCATTGGTGTTGGGTTACAAAAAGTGCAGCGCCATTCAGTCCTAATTCTTCCGCATCGCTGAATAAAATAATAATGTCGTTTTTATGGGTTGTTTTATTGTGCAAAAAAGCGCGAACACTTTCCAAAATGGTCGCCACGCCCGAAGCATCATCACTAGCGCCATACGAAAAAGAATGCGGAGCACTGTCGTAATGGGAAAGCAACAAAAGTGCTTTAGAATTAGCACTGCCTTTTATCTTGGCCAAAATATTTTTCGACTTTACCAAAGTTCCTTTTTCCGTCATCGCAAAACCTTCCTGAACAGAAGTTTGTAAGCCTAAATTTTGCAATTCTTTTACCAAATATTGGGCAACTACTTCATGGTTTTTGGAGCCAACATAATGCGGTTTAGCGGATAAGGTTTTAACGGTTTGTAAAGCTCTTAGGGTAGAAAATTCTGAAAGTGGCGCTTCGGTTTGATCGTAATTTTGGGGCATCATAAAATAAAACACACCCGAAATAACTGCCACGACAAACAAAAAGCTTAAAAGTGATGGTTGGTTGTTTTTCATCGTTGGTTAGTTGTTTGTTCTTTTAGTAAACGCAAAAGGACTTGGTAAATTTACTAAATATCTTTTTTAACCAACACATAAAAATCATTGTCCAAAATCATATAGCCTTGATCGTAAACAAAATAATAAGTATTTCCGGTTTTGGTCTGCCTTATATTGGTCATATAGTCAAAATCAAAACCCTTGCTCAGCAGCTTAATTTTAGTGGTTTTCGATTTTCCTTCCGCATTTAATTCCGTGAGTATGCGGTAGTTTTTGCGCAATTTATTGTTGGTGTTGCGCATATAATTATTGGTGTCCTTGTTGATTTTGTTGTTAAAGGCATTACGGCAACCATCGCTGCAGAACTTTTTGTCCTCACGACCCACAATTTTGTCGCCACATTCTAAACACTTTTTGTCCATAGGGTTCTTGTTACAAATTATACTTTTCCCTAAAAGCTGTTGATCATTTGGAGCGGAAAGTTTGGGCGTTCTTGGCAACCGTGTTCCTGCTTTCCGTTCTATCTTTTATGCCCGACGGGCATAAAAGGATGCCACTGCAATCAGGGCTAAATAGGGATTGTCTTTTTGTTTTGGACGCTTAAATGTAAGCCAAATATAAGAAAAGTTTTCTATTTACAAACGGGTGCAAACAATTACAACCGAAAGTAAACGATAAGAAACCGACTATTTTTTGAAAGCCGTCACAACTTTGTACCATCGGAAACCAACAACGGAAATGATAAACCGGGAACCGAGAACAAAAAGAAACAATAACATTTAAATTTTAAACGCCATGAATGCCATGAAAAACAGAGTACAATTAATCGGACACGTAGGTCAAGAACCGGAAGTAAAAGCCTTTGACGGAGGAAAAAAAGTAGCCAACATCACCATCGCTACTAATGATTATTACACCAACGACAAAGGTGAAAAAGTCGAAAACACCGAATGGCACAAAGTCGTAGCTTGGGGCAAGACGGCAGAAATCATTGAAAAGTATGTCACCAAAGGCAAAGAAATAGCCATTGACGGTAAATTAACCCACAGAAGTTACGAAGACAAAGATGGTACTAAACGCTACGTTACCGAAGTGGTGGTAAATGACATTTTGTTGTTAGGTAAATAAAATGCGTTCCCGAAGCATTCCCCGTTCCCTTATGGTGAATGGGGAATTGTAAAGGGTTTAGCTAAAATAGCAGCAGAGATGAACATCAAAGTGTTTAACATTCGATTGGCCAAAGAATTTTTCCAAGAAGACCAAGCTAAGATGAATGCGTTTTTAGACAGTGTTGAGGTAAAACTAGCTTCCAGCAATTTTGTAACCACCGGTTCCGTTGACTTTTGGTCAGCAGTAGTGTTCTATTTGCCCAAAACAGTTAAGAGTGCAAAACCGGAAAACAAAATTTTCGAAGAGGAATTGTCACCACATGAAAGTAAAATTTTTAACGCCTTGCGACAGTGGCGAAACGACTTAGCCCAAAAGTTAGATTGGTCGGCCTTCAGAATTTGTCATAACTCTCATTTAATAGCAGTGGCTAAATCCAATCCGCAAAACTTGGAGGAGTTAGAGCAAGTTTCGGGTTTCGGAAAAGCCAGAACGGAGAAATATGGGGAAGACATTTTAGCCGTCTTAAATGCGCTTTAGAAATTTATGAAAACCGCTGATTTGTTAAAAAAGCAAATCAGCGTTTTTTATTTTTTATTTCATTTTTCTTAAAAGTTTAACTCTAAATATAGAAAGTTGTCAACACGAAAACGTTTTCGATGACAATTTAGAAACACACAGTTAACTGCGGGACAATAATTTAGCTACATTTATTTTGGTTAATCTGTCAAAACCAACTAAAAATGAAGCTATTAAAATTAATATTGATTTTAATTTCGGTCTTTAGTACCGTTCATTTGGGCTGGGCACAAGTTGGGATTAACACCACTTCTCCGTTAAGCACACTCGACATCAACGGAAATTTATCAGTCAAAACAGTAACGCTTACCGGAAGCGGTTCCGCCACGCTAATTAATGACGGAGTTTATATTTCAATAGCGCCGCAAGCCACCGACCAAGAATTCAGATTGCCCAGCGCAACAGCTTTTCCGGGTAGAATTTACATCGTCAGAAATATTCAAAATACTGTAACCGCAAAATTAACGTCAAGCGGCGGTTTGTTATTTCCCAAAGGGTCAACTACCGGAAGCACCGAAATTTACATGTATGAAGGCAGTAAAAGAAGTGTAATCGTCATTAGCGACGGTTCAAATTGGACCTACTTCGACTAAATAAAAAAGCCTTCTATTCTTGAAGGCTTTTTAGTTTATTGAGCTTTTTAAACAAATCAAACATCGGGCATTTTTTGCACCTTTTGTCTTCTGATTTTTTGTATTTTTCACAACACTCCGACTTGCAGTTTTCGGCAAGTTTGTGTGTTTTAAGGAGTAGTTTTTTATGCTTTTTGTCCTTGTCTTTGGTCTTATTTTTTTCTTTCTTGCTCACCCTAACTGCATTTATAATAAGTACGTTTTGAAACCGCTTATGGTTTGGTGTTCAACGAAACCGAGCTGGTCACCACCAATTGTTGGATGTCACGATCAAACAAATACAAACCGCCGCGATCTTCACCAATCAAATTGATTTTATCTAAGATAGTCTTGGCCTGAGCTTCTTCTTCTATTTGTTCGGCCACATACCATTGCAAGAAATTATGGGTTGCATAATCTTTTTCGCCTAAGGTAATATGAACCAATTCATTGATAGAATTAGAGACAAACAATTCATGTTGGTACAATTCTTCAAACATTTCTTTGAAGGTTCCGAATTTTGTTTTGGGCGCTTTTAGTTCCGTAATTACGGCATGTGAACCTCTTTCATTCACATATTTAACGAGTTTTAACATGTGTTGGCGTTCTTCATCGGATTGGGCAAACATAAATTGTGCTACGCCTTCCAGTCCTTGAACTTCTGCCCAACAAGCCATTGAAAGGTAGATTTGTGATGATTCCGCTTCAATGCGAATTTGGTTATTTAAGGCTTTTTCGATATTAGATTGTAACATAGATTTCTTTTTTCTGTAAAGTTAAAAAATTATTCGTTTAACAACTCTTGCAGTAAAGTTAAAAATTGGCCAACATGGTAACCATCTACCAAACCGTGATGGACATGCACGGAAATTGCCATGGTTTTTTTGCCGTTTTCTTCGACCATTTTTCCGAATGAAATTTTAGGACAACTATCCGGCCAAGTAAAACTTCGCGCATGAGAATAGGCCGTAAAATCAATCCAAGGTAAGGCAGAAAAGTGAATCAAATTAATGTCAAAATCACGGGTAATTAATCCTGTAGTTTGCTGAATTCGCTCGATTTCTTTTCGGGTAATTTCGGCAAAGAAAGTCAAATCTTGGTCGTATTCCATCAAAGAAAAGCCAAAGGTTTTGTCTTTGCGCAAAATGGTAGCCGAAGCGTCAATTCGGTCAAACAAATAGACTTCGCCCGCTATTATTCGGTAACGAAAATTATCCAAAGCATTGATGGCTACTAAAGTTTTGTGCAAATAATAAGTAAAAAAGGAAACCCCTGATTCTTTCGCTTTCGCATAAGCTTTAGTGCAATCTACTCTGTCAATAATCCCAAAAAAAGGCTCTTCCATTTGCTTGAAAAACAAGAAATGTTCCTTCCGGTTCCAAGTATCAAGGTTTAATTTGTGCTTCACTTTAAGACAATAATATCGGCAAGACTTCGGTGATTTTTTCCAAAGCTTTGAAGTTAGGATGTTCTACTTTGTGACTGATTTTTTCGTGCTCCCAAGTGGTGTGAAACGGAATGTGAACCGCATGACCACCAATATTCAACACGGGTAACACGTCGGATTTTAAAGAATTGCCAATCATAAAAAACTCCTCGGCTTTGATTTCCAAACGCTTGAGTAAATCTTCATAATCCTTTTCTTTTTTGTCCGACATCACTTCTATGTGGTGAAAATAATGTCCCAAACCCGAGTTGTGCAATTTTCTTCTTTGGTCTAACAAATCGCCTTTAGTGGCCACGACCAATTTGTATTTGCCGTTCAAAGCTTGTAAAGTTTCTTCAACGCCGTCTAATAACTCGATAGGTTTTTGAAGTAATTCTTTGCCGTATTCGGTAATCTTTTCAATGGTTTCAATCGAAATGGTGTTGTTGGAAATCCTCATCGCCGCTTCTATCATCGACAAGATATAGCCTTTAATTCCGTAACCGTAAAGTTCTAAATTGGCGATTTCGGTTTTAAACAATTCCTGCGACAAGCCTTGGTACGACAAATAATCGCTCATCAAAGCACAAAACTTCTCTTCAGTTTCCTGAAAGTACGGTTCGTTGACAAACAAAGTGTCATCGGCATCGAAAGCGATTACTTTTAAATTCATGGGATCTAATTTAACTAATCAAAGCGCCATTATTCACGCCATCCGCATCCGGATTGACAAAAACTAATTTGCCTTCTTGGTCATTGGTCATCAAAATCATGCCTTGGCTTTCAACACCGCGCAATGCTCTTGGAGCTAAGTTTACTAAAACTGTTACTCTTTTTCCAACTACTTCTTCCGGAGAAAAATGCTCAGCAATTCCCGAAACTATGGTACGAACATCAATACCGGTATCGACTTTTAACACCAAAAGTTTATTGGCTTTAGGCATTTTTTCGGCTTCCAAAATCGTTCCGACACGCAAATCCAATTTAGAGAAATCTTCAAAAGTGGTTGTCGGTTTTTGTGGTTCGGTCACTTGATTTTCCATAACGTTGGCTTTTTTGGTGGCTTCGAGTTTGTCTATTTGTTTTTGGATTTCGGCATCTTCAATTTGGGCAAATAAGATTTCGGCTTCGCCAATTTGGTGTCCGGCTTTGGTCAAATTCCATTGGTCAAATTCCAAATTCCAATGGTTCAATTCGAGGTTCAACATCTTGCATAACTTTTGCGAAGTAAACGGCAAGAATGGTTCTGATAAAACGGCCAAAGCAGAAGCAATTTGCAATGCCACATACATCTGCGTTTGTACGCGTTCCGGATTGGTTTTCACCATTTTCCAAGGTTCTTCATCGGCTAAATATTTATTTCCGAGACGCGCCACATTCATCAATTCGCCTTGCGCTTCTCTGAAACGATATCTTTCAATAGAACTCGATATCACTGCCGGATACGCTTTTAATTCGGCTAAAGTTTGTTCGTCTACCTTGCTAAATTCGTTAGGCGAAGGCACTATGCCGTTGTAATATTTATTGGTTAAAACGACTACGCGGTTGATGAAGTTTCCGAAAATAGCCGCCAATTCGTTGTTATTTCTCGCCTGAAAATCTTTCCAGGTAAAGTCGTTGTCTTTGGTTTCGGGTGCGTTGGCGGTTAAGGCATAACGTAACACGTCTTGCTTTTCTGGGAAATCGATTAGGTATTCGTGCAACCAAACTGCCCAGTTTTTAGAAGTAGATAATTTGTTGCCTTCCAAATTTAAGAACTCGTTCGCCGGAACATTATCGGGTAAAATAAAACTGCCTTCCGCTTTTAACATCGCCGGGAAAATGATACAATGGAAAACGATATTGTCTTTTCCGATAAAATGAACCAGTTTAGTGTCCTCTTTTTTCCAATAATCTTCCCAGTTTTTGCCTTCGCGAGCCGCCCATTCTTTGGTAGCAGAAATGTAACCAATCGGAGCGTCAAACCAAACATATAATTTTTTGCCTTCGGCGCCTTCCACCGGAACATCAATTCCCCAATCTAAGTCGCGAGTCACTGCACGAGGTTTTAAACCGTCGTCTAACCATGATTTTACTTGACCCAAGACATTGGTTTTCCAGTCTTTAGCGTGGTCTTCCAAAATCCATTTTTGTAAAAAATCTTGGTAGCGATCTAAAGGTAAAAACCAGTGTTTGGTGGCTTTGATAATTGGGGTTTCACCCGTAATGGTAGATTTCGGATTGATTAAATCAGTCGCATTTAAGGTTGAACCGCATCGTTCGCACTGATCACCGTAAGCTTCCGGATTTTCACATTTCGGACAAGTTCCGGTTACGAAACGGTCGGCCAAAAACTGCTCAGCTTTCGCATCATATAATTGTTCGGTTACTTCTTCGATGAAATCACCTTTGTCATATAATTTTCTGAAGAATTCAGAAGCAGTATCGTGGTGAATTTTAGCCGAAGTTCTCGAATAGTTATCAAACGAAATT
>NZ_CAMLRU010000009.1 GCF_946482535.1 uncultured Flavobacterium sp. | reverse complement strand
AATGAAAATCCTGTTCCTTTAGTTGATTTGCAAGGGAAATTTATTCAAGGTTTAGGAAATTATTCCGGCAAGTATGTTAAAAACGAATATTACAACGACGGCGAAGCTCCTGAACGCTCTGTCGATGTTGAAATTGCCATCCAATTAAAAGAAGAAAACAAGGCTTTCAAAGTCGAAAAATACGTCCACAGTTACCCACATTGCTGGAGAACTGACAAACCCATTTTGTATTATCCGCTTGATGCTTGGTTTATAAAAATAACTGCAGTTAGAGACCGAATGTTTGATTTGAACGAAACAATCAATTGGAAACCTAAATCAACCGGAGAAGGTCGTTTCGGAAATTGGTTAAAAAATTCAAATGACTGGAATTTGTCGCGTTCCAGATATTGGGGAATTCCTTTGCCGATTTGGAGAAGCGAAGACGGAACCGAAGAAATGATTATCGGTTCGGTAGAAGAATTGTACCATGAAATCGAAAAATCGATAGCCGCCGGTTTCCAGAGCGAAAATCCATACAAAGGATTCACTATCGGAGACATGAGCGAAGCCAATTATGACTTAGTCGATTTGCACAAAAATGTAGTAGACAACATCATTTTGGTATCACCATCAGGCAAACATATGAAACGCGAAAGCGATTTGATTGACGTTTGGTTTGATAGTGGCGCCATGCCTTATGCCCAATGGCATTATCCTTTCGAAAACAAAGATAAAATTGACGGTAACAAAGACTTCCCGGCTGATTTCATTGCCGAAGGTGTTGACCAAACTCGCGGTTGGTTCTACACTTTGCACGCCATCGGAACTTTAGTTTTTGATAAAATTGCCTATAAAAATGTAGTCTCAAATGGTTTGGTTTTGGACAAAAACGGCCAAAAAATGTCTAAACGTTTGGGCAATGCCGTTGATCCGTTTGAAACACTAAAAGAATACGGTCCGGATGCGACACGTTGGTACATGATTGCCAATGCCAATCCGTGGGACAACTTAAAATTTGATATCGAAGGCGTGGCCGAAGTAAGACGCAAATTCTTCGGAACGCTTTATAATACTTACTCGTTCTTTGCTTTGTACGCTAATATTGATGGTTTTAAATACGAAGAGGCGGAAGTTCCGTTAAACGAAAGACCCGAAATCGACCGTTGGATTTTATCCGAATTGCATACGTTGATTAAAGTCGTAGACGAAGCTTACGCCGATTATGAACCAACACGCGCTGCGAGAGCGATTTCTGATTTTGTTCAGGAGAATTTGAGCAACTGGTACGTTCGTTTGTGCCGAAGAAGATTCTGGAAAGGCGAATACGGAACTGATAAAATTGCGGCTTACCAAACGCTTTATACTTGTTTGCTAAACGTAGCTAAATTATCCGCTCCAATCGCACCGTTCTTCATGGACAAACTTTACACAGACTTAACGCAGGCCACACATTCAGAGGAATTTGAGTCCGTACATTTGGCGAAATTTCCAAATTCGGTTGAAAACTTTGTTGATAAATCACTCGAGAGCAAAATGATGAAAGCACAGACCGTTTCATCACTCGTTTTATCACTCCGTAAAAAGGAGATGATTAAAGTACGTCAACCTCTGCAAAAGGTAATGATACCAATACTTGACGAACAACAACGTGCTGAAATCGAGGCCGTTTCCGACCTGATAAAAGCCGAAGTAAACGTCAAAGAAATCGAACTTTTAGACGATGCTTCAGGCGTTTTGGTGAAACAAATTAAACCGAATTTCAAAGCCCTCGGACCGCGTTTCGGAAAAGACATGGGATTGATTTCCAAAGAGATACAAAATTTTTCACCGGAACAAATCAACGAATTAGATGCTAAAGGCGAGCTAACGCTTGTTATTTCGGGAAAAAGTATAATTTTATCATTAGAAGATGTCGAGATTTCTTCACAAGACATTCCGGGTTGGATAGTCGCCAATGCAAATGGCATAACTGTTGCGCTAGACATTACGCTAACCGAAGAATTGAAAAACGAAGGTATCGCCAGAGAATTGGTTAACCGAATCCAAAACCTTAGAAAAGACAGCGGATTTGAAGTAACCGATAAAATTAAAGTTCAATTACAACATAATGCTATTTTAGCGAAAGCTATACAAGAAAACGAAAACTATATCAAATCAGAAACTTTAACCGAAACCTTAGTTTTAACCGAAGAAGTTTCCAATGGTACTGAAATAGAATTTGACGAGATAAAAACACGAATATTAATTTCTAAATAATTAAGAAAGATTATGGTAGAAGAAAAATTAAGATACTCAGATGCTGATTTAGCAGAGTTCAAAGAAATTATTTTAGCAAAAATTGAAAAAGCCAAAGCCGATTTAGACTTGATAAAAAGCGCCTATATGAACGATTTAAACAATGGTACCGATGATACATCGCCAACGTTTAAAGCCTTCGAAGAAGGAAGCGAAACCATGTCTAAAGAAGCCAACTCTCAATTAGCGATTCGTCAGGAGAAATTCATTCGCGACTTGAAAAATGCCCTTTTCCGTGTAGAGAACAAAACCTACGGTGTTTGCAAAGTAACCGGCAAACTAATCTCTAAAGAAAGATTGAAAATCGTTCCTCACGCTACTATGAGCATAGAAGCTAAAAATTTACAACGATAATATATGATTGTACTTTACTAAGTATAAAAAAGCCCCGATTCCTCGGGGCTTTTTTAATTATAAATCTATTTCGCTTATCAGAGTTAAAGTGAAATTCGGTCCGTAACTGTATTGTTTAATGTGGTTATCTCCAACCACAATCAAATGACTGTCTAAAGGAATAATATCTTTTACATTTCCGGCATAAGTGTTTTCCAAAGTCAAATTAGTGCTGTTAGCAGCATCAAACACTTTTAACCCATTAGTCCCGCAGCCTACATACAACACATTATTTTTAATTCCCAAACCATACGGTTCGTTAATTAAATAAGTGGAAATTAAAGTCGGATTGGCAATATCGGCCACATCAATCACATTAATTTGGTCTTCAATAGCGCCACAACTTGAACCACCGCGAACTGTGATATAAGCTGTGTTCCCAAAAACTACTACAGGATCACAAGCTGTAGCATGAGAAAATCCGGAAACAAAATAAGGATTGAATTCATCTTCAGCATTTACGGTAAACATCCCGGTGGTTGAACCCACGAATAAAAAGTCTTTCTGAATAAAAAGCGTTTCAAACTGGCCGCCGCCAAACCATTGCGTCATATACACTTCTTTGTCAAAAAAAGCATTAACCGGATCCGATATATTAAAAACATTCAATTTATAAGAGTCTATAGTGTAAAGCGCATCGTTATTGATTTGGAAACGAGCATATGAACCGCCAATCCCAACCTGAGAAGTGTTAGAACTTTCAAATGAAGCTAAAGCATCACCCGCCAAAATCAACTCTTGTCCTTCAAGACGATCTCGCATTTCAATGGTAAAACCGGTTATGATTTCACCTTCTGTCGGGTAAACCGTATAATCGTAAAACTCTGCCTCTTCAGGATATATCGGGAAAAAAACCACCGAATTTTCAATGGTTCTGACCAAGGTAATGTTTTGAATATCGGAAATATCAAACACCAATAAATCCATAAAGTTATCGGCATAGAGGTAATTGTCTTTTACCGAAATATCGTGAACACCGTCCAAATTAATAAAGGCAATATTTTGCGGTGCAGCCGGATTGGTATTGTCAAACACATGAACGCCTGATTCTTGGGCAATGTAAAAAAGGTAATTTTCTGCTACATAGATTTTTCCATCGGATTGGGTTTGTCTGGCAGCGGTAACGGAGACATCACCTCTGATTTCTGCTAACGATTTTACAATCGGAACTGCAAATTTAGCTTGTTCGGCTACATCATCATTCTCACAGGAAATGAATAAAAAAGACAATGTTACCAGCGTGAGTAAATAAATTTTTTTCATATCAATATTTTTATTGGTTACTGTTTGTTTCTTTGGATGAAAAAAAACAGTTAGGGTTGCTTTCAAGAGTAAAATTAATGATTCTTTTGTTACCCGCGTTAAATTGTATTGGATGAGAAGTATAACTGTGAAAATATTATGCTTTTTGTATAATAATATTGCTATTTTTGCGCCATTAAAACCTTAAGAATGTCATTACGCAATTCCATTTTAATCATCGCTATCATTTTATTGGTAGATCAATTCACTAAGATTTACATCAAAACCAATTTTGTTTACGGTGAAGCGGGTCAAATTGACGTAACCAATTGGTTTAAAATATTACTGATAGAAAACGAAGGAATGGCGTGGGGAACTAAAATTCCGGGTGAAAACGGCAAATTGTTTCTAACCGTTTTCAGGATTTTAGCCGTTTTTGGAATAGGATATTGGTTGTATGATGCCAGTACCAAACACAGCTCGAGGTATTTAATGGTAGCTATTGCTTTAATCTTTGCCGGTGCCGCCGGAAACATTATTGATTCTGTTTTTTACGGAGTTTATTTTGACCACAGCTACAATCAAGTAGCCACGTTATTTACGGAGAATCCTTATGGCACTTGGTTCCATGGGAAAGTGGTCGATATGCTTTATTTCCCCATCTTTGAAGGGCAATTCCCGGATTGGTTGCCTATTTGGGGCGGACAACCGTTCAAATTCTTCAATGCCATTTTTAACGTAGCCGATGTGGCTATTTCAACCGGAGTCGGGATTTTGATTGTCTTTAACAAAAAGGCTTTCGCTAAAGGAACCGCTATCGAAAGTTATAAAGAGTCATAGGCGTTACACAATAATCCAATCGAATATCGGTTGCTGAAACGTCTTCAATCACCTCTTCTGGGTCAAAGAAGGATAAGCCTATTTTAACCACATCTTCTTTGCATTCGGCCAAAAAATGATCATAAAATCCTTTGCCGTAACCTACTCTGTTTCCTTTCGTATCATAAGCCAAAAGCGGCACAAAAACTACGTCTATTTTCGAAGTGGGTACTTCTAAACCATCAACAGGTTCATAAATATGATACTCGTTTTTTTGGAATTTGGTATTATCGGTCAACAAATAATGGGTCATTCCCAAAGTTTCAAAATTACTTTTGGACACCACGATTTCTTTGTCTTTTCCGGCTAAAATTTGCAAAATAAACTCGGTATCTACTTCCTTTTGTTCTTCTATGGTCAAGAACAAATGAAAATAGGATTTGTCCCAAATGTCTAAAGACAATAAGCGATTGGCTATGGCCAAACTTTTATCTTCTATTTGCGCTTCGGAAAGTTCTTGTCTTAATGCTTTGTATTTTTTTCGTAAGTCTTTTTTAAACATAACTGATAGCCATCAAATCTTCCATAAAAGTAGTCAAATGTTCTACTTCTACGTGATCCATTAGCACAATTTTGTACCACTTATTGCTTTCATCATGTTGTTGCGGCACCAAGTCGTATTTCTCGGCTATTTTTAGCGGAATATACTCGGCTTTAATTGTAACAATATTCATAAACGGCTCACGAAAATATTGAATATGCATGGCGTCTAATTGATTGCATAAAAATTGGGTTCGCATTTGCAACACGCTCACTTTTTCATACCAACCATTTGGTCCGTAAGTAAACAAGATCATCCAAACCGCTACTGCATTGGCACCGCTTCGGCTTCCGCAAAGCGTTAAATCCATACCTTCCACGTATTCGGCCTCTTTGGTTAACACATTTTCGATGTAGCCTTTTCGGCAAATAAAAACACCGGTTCCGTATGGCGCTTGCAGCATTTTATGAGCGTCTATGGTAATGGAACTAATTTTAGGATTGGTAAAATTAATTGTCGATTCCTGGTTGCTGAACGGATACACAAATCCGCCGTAAGCACCGTCTATGTGTATTTTGTAATGTAAGTTGTGTTGCTCAAAAACCGCGATATAATCTTCCGGATTGTCTACCGAACCAAACATGGTTGTGCCCATATTCGAAACAGCAATAAGATACTTCTTTCCTTTGCTCTTGGCTTCAATGATGATTTGTTCCAATTGTATTTTATCAATCGCACGCGAATCAAAATCAACCGGAATTTTCAACCAATCCAATTGGAGTAAATTCGACGCCTTCGGAATCGAATAATGGGTATCTTCTGAGGCTACTATGGCAATTTCATTGGCCTTGGCATCATAATTATTCATGTAATAATTGCGAAACATCCAAATGGCTTGGATATTGGCTTCGGTACCGCCGGGAGAAATATAACCGTCAAAACCATTCGGCTCTGCCTTAAAAATATCCACTGCAATCACACTCAACACTTCTCTTTCAATATCATGTGTCCCGTTAAAGGCTTTTTCCGAGGTGCCAAAAGTATGGCAACCAATATTATTCGGATTGGCCACATAGGTTTGCAAAATTGGTGCATCTTTCAAGAATGGCGCATCATCATTAAATACTTTGCTGTCCAATTTTGACGCAGGATAACCCAAAGAAGTGTCTTTTGCAAAATTGACATTGTTGTGTAATGCCTTTTCAATTCGTTCTTTTCTCTGGTCATTGGTGAGTTTCTTCCAGTATTTCATACCTAAAATTTTTGTCAAAACTAAGGCTTACCCTCAGGAAAAAACATGATAAATGTTAGGCTTTACAACTCTTGCATTTAAGCAGATTTGCGTTAACTTTGTTTTTATGGAAATTCCGTCTATAGAATTACAACTGCAAACCTTACCCGATAGTCCGGGCGTTTACCAATATTATGACAAAGACGGGAAAATTTTATATGTAGGCAAAGCCAAAAACCTCAAAAAAAGAGTTTCCTCCTATTTCAACAAACTCCACGACAACGCCAAAACCAATGTGTTGGTCAAAAAAATTGTTGAAATCAAACACATCGTAGTAGCCTCAGAAGCAGATGCACTTTTGTTGGAAAACAACCTCATCAAAAAACTGCAACCACGCTACAACGTATTGCTCAAAGATGATAAAACTTATCCGTGGATTTGCATCAAAAAAGAACCGTTTTCAAGAATATTTCCGACGCGCAGAATGGTGAAAGATGGCTCTGAATATTTTGGCCCGTATACCAATTTTAAAACGGTCAACACCATTTTGGACATGATTAAAGAGTTGTATCCGTTACGAACCTGCAATTACGATTTAAGTGAAGCCAATATCCAATCGGGGAAATACAAGGTTTGTTTGGAATACCATATCGGCAACTGCAAAGGTCCTTGTGAAGGCTATGAAACTTTGGAACATTACCAAAAGCAAGTCGATGCCATTCGAGAAATTCTCAAGGGTAACTTTAAAGACAGTTTGCGCGATTTCAAAAAACTGATGCAGGAATTGGCCGTCGAAATGAAATTTGAAGCCGCCCAAAAAATCAAAGAAAAAATAGAAGTTCTCGAAAACTACCAATCACGCTCCACGATTTTAAATCCGAAAATTTCCAATGTGGATGTGTTTTCTATCGTTTCAGATGAATCGATGGCGTATGTGAATTTCCTTCAAATTGCCCACGGCGCCATTATCCGTTCGCATACCATGGAAATCAAGAAGAAACTCGACGAAACCGATGAAGAACTTTTAGAACTTGCCATTGTTGAGCTTAGGGAACGTTTTCATTTAACTACTAAAGAAATTATTTTGCCTTTCGAATTGGATTTTGGCGATAAAATAAAAGTCACCGTACCACAACTCGGCGACAAAAAGCAAATCCTCGAGTTGTCACAGCGCAACGCTAAATACCAACGATTAGAACAACTCAAGCAAATTCAAATCGTTGATCCGGAAAGACACACCAACCGCATTATGGCGCAAATGCAAAAAGACCTGCGTTTGCCTTCGGAACCGCGACATATTGAATGTTTTGACAACTCTAACATCCAAGGAACGAATCCGGTTTCGGCTTGTGTGGTTTTTAAAGACGGAAAACCGAGCAAAAAAGACTACCGTCATTTCAACATCAAAACCGTGGAAGGTCCGAATGACTTTGCTTCAATGGAAGAAGTCGTTTACCGCCGATACAAACGCCTGTTGGACGAAAACCAACCGTTGCCGCAACTCATTATTATTGACGGTGGAAAAGGGCAATTGTCCTCGGCACTTAAAAGCATAGACGATTTGGGTTTGCGTGGTAAAGTAGCCATCATTGGCATTGCAAAAAGACTGGAAGAGTTGTTTTATCCGGGTGATTCGGTGCCTTTGTACTTAGATAAAAAATCGGAAACGCTGAAAATCATCCAACATTTGCGCAACGAAGCACACCGTTTCGGGATTACGCACCATAGAGACAAACGCAGTAAATCGGCTTTGCAAACTTCGATGGAAACCATTCCCGGAATCGGCGAAAAAACAATGTTGACCCTTATCAAACACTTCAAAAGTGTTAAAAGATTACAATTGGCCACAGAAAAAGAAATTTCTGAGGTTATTGGTGTCGCAAAAGCCAAAAAAATTTCCGAATTTTACAACATCGGTAAATCCTAGTCTCAATTCTATGAAAAAATCTATACTACTTCTTGTTGGACTCTTTTTTCTTCAAGGAGTTGTGGCGCAAGATTCTACTAAAACCAAAAGACCCAAAATAGGATTGGTGCTTAGTGGTGGCGGTGCCAAAGGGTTTGCTCATATTGGAGTTTTGAAAGTTTTAGAAGAAAACGGAATCAAAATCGACTATATCGGTGGCACTAGTATGGGCGCAGTTGTCGGCGGATTGTATGCTTCGGGATACAGCGCAACTCAAATCGATTCTATATTTTACAACACCAATTTTGACGAATTATTACAAGATTATATTCCGCGTTCCTCTAAGAATTTTTATGAGAAGCGAAACGATGAAATGTATGCTATTTCGTTGCCTTTCCACAAATTTAAAATCGGGATTCCCATTGCGCTTTCTAAAGGAATGTACAATTATAATTTATTGTCAAAATTAACCCATAATGTAAGACACATTCGAGAGTTTGACCAACTTCCGATTCCTTTTTTATGCGTAGCCACTGATATTGAAACCGGAGAAGGCATTGTTTTAAAAGAAGGTTATTTGGCGCAAGCCTTATTGGCCAGTTCCGCTTTTCCATCCTTATTTTCGCCGGTAGAAATAGACGGAAGAGTGTTGATTGACGGCGGTGTGGTTAATAATTATCCGGCGGAAGAGGTGCGTAAAATGGGCGCGGATATTATTATCGGTGTAGATGTTCAGGATGATTTGAAAAATCGCGATGCGTTAAAAGATGCTACTCGGATTTTGGTACAAATCACCAATTTGGACATGATCAAAAGCATGAACGACAAAAAGAAAATTACAGACATCTATATCAAACCCGACATTTCCAATTATGGCGTAATTTCTTTTGACCAAGGCAGAGAAATTATCAAGAAAGGAGAAATCGCCGCTTTGCTCGAATTGGATAAAATTAAAACCCTTGCTAATCCCGATAAGCCATACCAGTTAAATAAAATTTCACCAAAAATTGACTCCTTATTCATTAAGAGTATCAGTTTGAATAAACTTGACAACTATACCAGAGCTTATGTGATGGGTAAACTGCGTTTTAAAAGCGGAAAAAAAATTAGTTATGACGATTTAAAAACCGGCATCAACAACATCAATGCGACCCAAAATTTCAGCCGAATCAGTTATACCATAGAACCTTATCAAGGCGCCGATGAATTGAAATTGAACCTTACTGAAAACCCAATCAAAACTTTTTTGAAATTCGGCTTACACTATGATGGCTTGTATAAAAGTGCGCTTTTAACCAACATAACCCAAAAAAAATCACTCTTTAAAAACGATGTGGTTTCGCTTGATATAGGACTTGGCGACAATATTCGTTACAATTTAGATTACTATATTGACAATGGTTTCTATTGGAGTTTTGGACTCAAATCGAGATATAACCAATTCAACAGAAATGTGGCTACCGATTTCAGAGATGGTGAAATTTTAAATCAATTGGGCTTGAACTCTCTCAATATTGATTTTTCAGAATTTACCAATCAAGCTTATATGCAAACGGTTTTTATACAAAAATTTCTCATTGGTGCCGGATTGGAATTCAAACATCTGAAAATCAGGTCTGAAAATTTGGGGGAAATAAGTCCGACTTTTGAAAACAGCAATTACACCAGTGTTTTTGGGTACATGAAATATGACGCTTTTGACAACAAGTTGTTTCCCAAAAAAGGATGGTTTTTTTCGGGAGATATCCAATCATTTATCTATTCCTCCGATTTCACAGGAGAATTTAATCGGTATTCCATTGCTAAGGGCGAAATTGGCATAGTGAAAACATTCTTCAAAAAAGCAACCATCAAAGTACAATCTGATATGGGATTTGCTTTTGGCAATGACAGCGTTCACTTTTTTGATTTTGTACTTGGCGGTTATGGTTTTAACACCATCAACAACTTCAAACATTTTTACGGATATGACTTTTTGAGTCTGGCTGCCGATAGTTACATAAAATCTTGTATCACTTTTGACTACGAATTTTTCAAAAAAAACCACCTGAATTTTTCGGCCAATTATGCCAATGTTGAAGATGATTTATTCAGAACCGGTAATTGGCTTTCGAAACCAACCTACAACGGTTACGCTATTGGCTATGCCTTAGAATCAGTAATCGGACCGGTGGAAGTAAAATACACTTGGTCGCCCGAACTTACCAGAGGATTTACTTTTATCAGTGTTGGTTTTTGGTTCTGATGCTTAATCAAAAATCAAAAATTATATTTTTGTGTTTTTTGAAACATAAAAAACTATATTTGAAACCTATTAACTAAACTAACTATTTATGTCAATTTGGAAAAGAAAATCTCTAGCTGTATTGTTGAGCGAAGCAGATGAGTCAGAAAAAGGGTTAAAAAGAACTCTTTCCTCACGATCCCTTGTTGCTTTGGGAATTGGAGCTATTATCGGAGCAGGATTATTTTCACTCACCGGTATTGCCGCTGCCGAGCACGCCGGTCCTGCCGTAACTTTATCATTTGTATTAGCGGCCGTTGGTTGTGCCTTTGCCGGACTTTGCTATGCCGAATTTGCATCCATGATACCGGTAGCAGGAAGTGCTTATACCTATTCATATGCAACCATGGGTGAGTTTATGGCCTGGATAATCGGCTGGGATTTGGTGTTAGAATATGCCCTTGGTGCAGCCACCGTTGGAGTAAGTTGGTCAAGATACTTTCTGGAACTGTTAAATAAGTTTGGCATTCATTTGCCACCGGATTTAATTTGTTCACCATGGGAAACTTTAAAATTAAGCGATGGAACTCTTATTGAAGGCGGAATTATCAATTTACCGGCGGTAATCATTGTTTCTTTATTATCATTGCTTCTGATACGCGGAACAAAAGAATCTGCCGGATTAAATAATTTCTTAGTAATCCTTAAAGTATCTGTTGTTATCCTATTTATTGTATTGGGTTGGAATTACATCAATGAAGCTAATTATACTCCGTATATTCCCGAAAACACCGGAGTAAAAGGACAATTTGGATGGTCTGGAATAGCCGCTGGTGCTGCAACAGTATTCTTTGCCTTCATCGGTTTTGATGCCGTTTCCACAGCTGCTCAAGAAGCTAAAAATCCGCAAAAAGGAATGCCTATAGGAATTTTAGGATCCTTAGTGATATGTACCATATTATATGTTTTATTTGCGCATGTCATGACCGGACTAGTACCTTTCCATGAATTTGCCGGAGATGCAAAACCCGCTGCAACAGCCTTCGCTAAAACACCTTACGGATTCCTGCAAACCGGTTTAATTGTGGCGATTTTGGCCGGATATACCTCTGTTATGTTGGTGATGTTAATGGGACAAAGCAGGGTTTTCTATACAATGAGTAAAGACGGTTTATTACCTCCTTTCTTTGGAGAAATTCATGCCAAATTCAGAACTCCTTGGAAAACCAATCTTTTCTTTTTGGTATTTGTTAGTTTGTTCGCCGGATTTGTCCCGGTGTCAGATTTAGGACACATGGTAAGTATTGGAACTTTATTAGCCTTTGTTTTAGTTTGTATTGGTGTATTGGTAATGCGTAAAAAAATGCCGGATGCTCCAAGATCATTTAAAACACCATTGGTACCGTTTGTTCCGATAGCCGGTGTAATTGTGTGCTTGTACTTGATGTACTCTTTACCTATGGAAAGCTGGATTCGATTGGTCATCTGGATGGCATTAGGAGTTGCCTTGTACTTCCTTTACGGAAAGAAAAACAGCAAGCTGAACAACCCGGATAATCAAGAATAATTAGATTATAAAATTTACTTAAAAAGGATTAAAGTGTCATTCAAAACGCTTTAATCCTTTTTTGTTTTTTAAAAATTTGACAATTATCATTTTTGGAATTTATATTATTACGATATTTGTATAGCAAAAAATCATGATATGATAATACTATTAGCCATAATCGCCGCTTTTGGCATGGGAATCATAGTAGGTAAAAATCTCAAAGACAAATAAAAACATGACCTTGGCTTGGCAAGATTTATTAATTCTTTTAAAATTCCTCATCAAGAGAAATCCTGAGTGAGTTGCTTTAATGCACCAATGATTCAATGTAGCAATTTTACAATTATTACATTTTCACATTGTTAAATTAAACCATTAAAAAACATGCCATTATATCATAAACTGGGAAATATCCCTCACAAAAGACACATCATTTTTCGCAAACCTAATGGTGATTTATACTACGAACAATTGTTCGGCACAGTAGGTTTCGACGGTATGTCGACCAACTCCTATCACGAACACCGACCAACACAAGTCAAAGAAATCAGAAAGCAATACAGCGTAGCGCCTAAAATTTCAAAAGCCAATAACATTCAATCGTATCGCCTTCGCGGATTTCAGGTAAACCCGGAAAACGACTTTTTGGAAAGCCGAAAAATCGTCTTAACCAACTCCGATTGTCACATCGTTTTGGCCGCACCTAAAAAATCAACCACCGAGTATTTCTACAAAAACACCGATTCCGATGAGATGATTTTCATCCACAAAGGTTCCGGAAAATTGAGAACCATGTTGGGTAATATCGATTTCAAATACGGTGATTATTTAATCATTCCACGCGGTATCATTTATAAAATAGATTTCGACACCGAAGACAACCGCTTGTTCATCGTTGAATCACACCGACCAATTTATACGCCAAAACGCTACAGAAACTGGTTCGGACAATTGTTAGAACATTCGCCGTTTTGCGAACGAGATATCCGTCGTCCCTACGAATTGGAAACCTACGACGAAAAAGGAGAATTTGTCATCAAAGTAAAAAAGAAAGACGAAATTTTCGATATGGTTTATGCCACACATCCGTTTGATGTTATTGGCTATGACGGTTACAATTATCCGTATGCGTTTTCCATTCACGACTTCGAACCGCTAACCGGAAGAATCCACCAACCGCCACCGGTGCACCAAACCTTTGAGACCGATGCGTTTGTGGTTTGCTCTTTCGTACCGCGTTTGTATGATTACCATCCCGAAGCCATTCCGGCACCTTACAACCACAGCAACATCGATTCTGATGAAGTTTTGTACTATGTTGACGGTGATTTTATGAGCCGAAACGATATCGAAGCCGGACACATTTCATTACACCCGGCCGGAATTCCGCATGGTCCGCATCCCGGAGCTGCCGAAAGAAGTATCGGTAAAAAAGACACCCAAGAATTAGCCGTAATGGTAGACACATTCAAACCTTTAATGGTTACTGAAGAAGCCATGAAAATTGCCGATGATAAATATTATCAATCTTGGTTAGAATAAATGTCATCCTGAACTTAATTTAGATTAGGAGCTTTTTCCCGCTTTCCGCGCTACATGGTAGCCAGCTGCAATCGGGGCTATGAATTAAGATTTAAACACAACTTTGGGTAATTCAATTTACCCCTTTAAAATACAAGTATTATGTCACAAGAAATCAAATCCGTTGAATACGGTTTAGAAAAAATATTTGAAGGTGCACAAGATTTCCTTCCCCTTTTAGGAACTGATTATGTAGAATTTTATGTAGGTAATGCCAAACAAGCTGCCCATTTCTACAAAACTGCTTTTGGCTTCCAATCATTGGCCTATGCCGGACTGGAAACCGGAGTTAAAGACCGCGCTTCTTATGTATTAAAACAAGATAAAATTCGTTTGGTTTTAACTACTGCCTTGAAAAGCGACTCTCCAATCGGAGAACACGTAAAAAAACATGGTGATGGAGTAAAAATTATTGCTCTATGGGTTGAAGATGCAAGAGCAGCTTTTGAAGAAACCACCAAACGCGGCGCCAAAGTTTACATGGAACCAACCGTTGAAAAAGACGAACACGGAGAAGTAGTTCGCGCCGGAATCTACACTTACGGCGAAACCGTTCACATGTTCGTAGAACGCAAAAACTACAAAGGCACTTTCTTACCGGGCTACCAAGAATGGAAATCCGACTACAACCCGACATCAGTTGGCTTAAAATATGTAGACCACATGGTGGGCAATGTTGGCTGGAACGAAATGAATATCTGGGTAAAATGGTACGAAGACGTAATGGGATTTGTAAACTTCCTTTCATTCGACGACAAGCAAATCACCACCGAATATTCTGCCTTAATGTCTAAAGTAATGAGTAACGGTAACGGAAGAATCAAATTCCCTATCAACGAACCGGCCGAAGGAAAAAAACGTTCTCAAATTGAAGAATACTTAGATTTCTACGAAGGTTCCGGAGTGCAACATATTGCTGTAGCTACAGATGACATCATTAAAACCGTAGCGGAAATGCGAGCTCGTGGAATTGAATTTCTCACCACGCCGCCACAAGCCTATTATGATGCTATCCCGGAACGATTGAAAGATCATATGAACAAATTCAAAGAAGACATTAATGAACTTCAAAAATTAGGCATTATGATTGATGCTGACGAAGAAGGCTACTTGTTACAAATTTTCACCAGACCGGTAGAAGACAGACCAACTTTGTTCTTTGAAATCATCCAAAGAATGGGCGCCAGAGGTTTTGGTGCCGGAAACTTCAAAGCTTTATTCGAGTCTATCGAAAGAGAACAAATGTTACGAGGAACGCTATAAAAGATAAAATTTGTTAAACATTATTTAAAAAATAGCCTCAAAAAAGCTTATGTTTTATTAATTTATTGTTAAAGTTGACTTTTTGTTTGCAATAATGCAATGGGTTGAATTATCTTTGCAGCATCAAAAAAGAGGGGTGGTTCCCTCAACTTTTGGATAAATTTTCATAATTTATAGTTTTTTGGTTGGTTAATAGCATAAAAACTCAGTCATTAATTTGATTGGGTTTTTTTGTTTTAATACTTTTGGAACAGAAATTGTATTGGCAGTTTTAAAAATCACAATTCAATGAAAAAAGTTATCGTTTTACTTTTGTTTTTTATCACTGTCAGTTTTGATACTCAAAAACCGGAGGCCTATGATGTTGGTGAATGGTTTAAATTCAGAATTCATTACGGATTCATCAATGCAGGATACGCTACACTGGAAATCAAAGAAGCTGTCAGAGACAATAAAAAAGTATACCACGTTATCGGTAAAGGATACACTGTGGGCATGTCTAGGTTCTTTTTTAAAGTAGACGATAATTACGAAAGCTATTTCGACAAAATCACCAACAAACCTTACCAATTTGTTCGAAAAATAGACGAAGGCGGCTATACTAAAAATCAAGAAGGATTTTTCAATCAGGCCACAAACAAAGTATTGGTTAAAAATTATAAAAACAATACCGAAAAAACGTTTGCCGTCACCGAAAATGTACAAGACATTTTATCAACGTTTTATTATTTAAGAAACCATCCTAATATCAACAAACTAAAGGTCGGAGAATCTGTAGTAGTGAATATGTTTTTTGATGATGAAATCTTTAAATTCAAATTAAAATTTATCGGCAGAGAAAATTTAAAAACAAAATTCGGAACCGCTTCAACAATGATTTTCAGACCATTTGTCCAATCCGGAAGAGTATTTAAAGAAGAAGAAAGTCTCACTGTTTGGGTATCAGATGACGAAAATAAAATACCTTTGCGAATCAAAGCCAGTTTAGCCGTCGGCTCCATCAAAGCTGATTTAGATAGCTACAAGGGATTAAAAAATCCTTTTATGGTTAAATTAAAAAAACAATGAACAACAAAACAACAAACTACAACCCAATCTTAGAAGCATTAGAACAAAAGTTTGAAGCCATCAATCAAAAAACGGAAACCCATCTTGAAGGATTGCTTTGGGCCAAACCCATCACTTATTGGGATTATATACAAACCGATGCACTTTTAAACTTACAAACCCAAAGAACCGTTTTGCCTGACGAAATGGTTTTTATCATGTACCATCAAGTCAACGAATTGTTATTCAAAATGATCCTTTGGGAAATCAACCAATTGTGTCATACTGAACAACCGAAAACTGCTTTTTTTACAGAAAAGTTAAGAAGAATCAGCCGTTACTTCGACATGCTTACCACTTCTTTCGACATCATGGGTGACGGAATGGAAGTCGAACAATACATGAAATTCCGAAACACTTTAACTCCGGCCAGCGGATTTCAAAGTGCACAATACCGAATGATTGAATTCTCCTCAACCGACTTAATCAACTTGATTGATTATCGATTCAGAGCAACCATTGACCGAAATACCCCGTATTCACACGCTTTTGAACATCTATACTGGCAAGCCGCCGGAAAAGATTATCAAACCGGTGAAAAATCATACCTGATTTTAGAATTCGAAAGAAAATACCGTGAAGAGTTTCTTCGTTATATGGAAGAGTACAACACCATTAATATTTGGCAAAAATTCAAACAACTTCCTATTGAAGACCAACAAAACGCCGAACTGGTTAAAGCAATGCGCCATTACGACTATACCGTAAATATCACTTGGGTAATGGGTCATTTAAATGCCGCCAAAAAATACATCGAAAGCGGTCAAGGTTCAGGCGAAGCTACCGGTGGAAGCGATTGGAAAAAATACATGCATCCTAAATACCAACGCCGTATATTTTTCCCTGAATTGTGGAGCGAAGAAGAATTAAAAAATTGGGGCGAAGGATTATAAGCAAGTATGATGTCAAAACTCTTTCGAATAATCTTCTTGGCCTTAATCGTCACTTCTTTTGTAATCTCTTGTGATAAAACAAAAGAAGAAGTATTTATTGTAGAAAAAACCAAACCTAAATTGATTGATTTTGGATTTAATCTACATGACTTCAACGTGGTCAATGACACCGTAAAATCGGGCGATACTTTCGGAAGTTTAATCGAAAAACAAAACCTAAACGGACAAGAAGTTTACGACATTGTAGCGAAAGTAAAAGACACTTTTGATGTGCGTAGCATCAGAATCGGAAAGCCTTACACCATTCTTCGCAGCAAAAACAGAACCAACAAAATACAGTATTTTATCTACCAACCGGATAAAATGAATTACTATATAATCGATTTTAGAGATTCGATTGTAGCTCATAAAAAAACCAGACCGTTAACCTTCAAAACCCGAACAATCGCAGGCGCTTTGAATGGTTCTTTATCTGAAACTTTAGCCCAAGAAAATGTTGATCCGGCATTGGCTTCCAAAATTGCTAAAATATACGCTTGGTCCATCGACTTCTTCAAACTCCAAAAAGGCGATAAATTCGGGTTGACCTTTACCGAGCGCTATATCAATGATACGGTTTATGATGGTGTCGATAGTTTGAAAGCTTCTTTTTTTGAATATAAAGGCAAAAAAATCTACGCCTTTCCTTTCTCGCCTAATGAAAATTCGAAAAAACAAGAATACTACGATGAAGAAGGTAAAACCTTGAAAAACTTCTTCCTCAAAGCACCTTTAAAATTCGTCAATATCACCTCAAGATATTCGCGCAGTCGTTTCCATCCCGTACAAAAAAGATGGAAAGCCCACAACGGAACCGATTACGCTGCTCCAACCGGAACACCTATCATGTCAACCGCTGCCGGTGTTGTAGAACAAGCCGGTTACACCACAGGAAACGGAAATTTTGTCAAAGTAAAACACGACCGTACTTATTCTACCCAATACTTGCACATGTCTAAAATATTGGTTCGTCGCGGTCAAAGAGTAACCCAAGGACAAGTCATCGGTAAAGTTGGAAGTACCGGTTTGGCCACAGGTCCGCACGTATGTTATCGTTTCTGGAAAAATGGTGTACAAGTGGATGCACTTCGATTAAAATTGCCCACTTCAACGCCTATGGATGCCAAGTACAAAAAGAAATTTTTAGAAGTCATCACCCCGCTGAAAAAAGTCTTGGACAGCACCGCCGAATCCAAATTCAGAAAATAATTTTACTTTTTTTGCTTACTACAACGTTAGCGTAAAATAACGCCTCTTTTTTTACCAATCTATATTTGTAAATTTGCTTATCAAATGTAAAAAAATGGCATTAGCACAAATAAATCCGACAAGCACAAACGCTTGGGAAAAATTGAACCGACATTACGCTCAAATGAAAAGCGTTTCCATGAAGGAAATGTTTGCCAATGACACTACTAGAGCAGAAAAATTCAACCTTCAGTGGCATGATTTTTTGGTCGATTATTCTAAGAACCTCATCAACCAAGACACTCTAAATTTATTGTTGGAATTGGCTAAAGAAGCCCGGTTGGAGGAAGCAATTGCTCAATATTTCAAAGGCGATGCCATCAATCAAACCGAAAACAGAGCCGTTTTACATACCGCTTTGCGCTCATCGGAAAACGCTACTGTTTTAGTAGATGGAGAAAATGTAATACCTGAGATTTACTCGGTAAAAAACAAAATCAAAACCTTCTCTAACGAAGTCATTACCGGACAAAGAAAAGGGTTCACTGGTAAAGCTTTTACGGATGTAGTCAATATCGGAATTGGTGGTTCAGATTTGGGTCCGGCTATGGTGGTTGAAGCCTTACAGTTTTACAAAAATCATTTGACGGTTCATTTTGTATCCAATGTAGACGGTGATCACGTAAACGAAGTCATCAAAAAACTCAACCCCGAGACAACCCTTTTTGTCATTGCCTCTAAAACTTTTACCACACAAGAAACACTGTCTAATGCCGAAACCATTCGCGCTTGGTTTTTACAATCGGCGACTCAAGAAGACGTAGCCAAACATTTCGTAGCGGTTTCTACCAATATTCAAAAAGTAACCGAATTCGGCATCAATCCGGATAATATTTTCCCTATGTGGGATTGGGTTGGCGGCCGTTTTTCACTTTGGAGTGCGGTTGGTTTGTCTATCAGTTTAGCCGTAGGCTTCGACCATTTTGATGATTTATTAAAAGGCGCTCACGAAATGGATGAGCATTTCAAAAACGAATCTTTCGACAAAAATATTCCGGTTGTTTTAGCGTTATTGAGCATTTGGTACAACAACTTTTTTGGTGCCGAAAGCGAAGCATTGATTCCGTATACTCAATATTTACAAAAATTAGCGCCCTACCTACAACAAGGCATTATGGAAAGCAACGGAAAAAGTGTGGGTCGCGACGGAAAACCGGTCAATTACCAAACTGGAACGATTATTTGGGGCGAACCGGGAACGAATTCTCAACACGCCTTTTTCCAGTTAATTCACCAGGGAACAAAAATGATCCCGACGGATTTCATTGGTTACATAAAACCTTTATATGGCAACCAAGACCATCATGACAAATTGATGTCTAACTTTTTTGCCCAAACCGAAGCCTTGCTCAACGGTAAAACCGAAGCCCAAGTCAAGGCCGAATTTGAGAAACAAAACATCACCGGAGAAAAAGCAGATTACCTTTTGCCTTTTAAAGTGTTCTCCGGAAACAAACCCACGAACACCATTTTAATCGACCAATTAACCCCAAAATCATTGGGTTCTTTGATTGCGCTTTACGAACATAAAATATTTGTTCAAGGCGTCATTTGGAACATTTTCAGTTATGACCAATGGGGCGTTGAACTGGGCAAACAGTTGGCCAACTCTATCCTTGATGAAATTCATTCCGGAGCGGTAAAACCACATGACAGCTCAACAGAATTCTTATTAAAGCACTTTTTAAAAAACAAATAGCTTAAACAGAACCTAAAACCTCGCTAATTCGTGAGGTTTTTTTATGCCTTTTCTCTATATTTGTTTTTCTAAAAACTAAAAACATGTACGACTTCATTCAAAAATTCCACTCTGGCTGGGCTTATTTAGCATTATTATTATTGGTTTTCGCTGTTGTTAATTCCTTTATGGGAATGTCTTCTAAAAAAGAATTTACCGCCAAAGACCGAAAAATTGCTTTGTTTGGATTAATCGGAGCACACATACAATTATTGGTTGGTTTTATTCTTTATTTTGTTTCGCCTCTTGGCTCGGCTTCTATTGGCCAAATGGCAGAATCCGATGTTAGACTAACTTGGCTGGAACATCCTCTAATCAATATCATTGCTATTGTTTTAATCACTATTGGCTGGTCTAAACACAAAAAAGGAGAAACCAATACGGCCAAATTCAAATCAATCGCTGTTTTTTACGGTATTGGTTTGCTGTTGATCTTAAGTCGAATCCCATGGAAAATGTGGTTCTAAAAAATAACTAAAGTCCTGCAAAGGACTTTTTTTATCAAGGTATGGTTTTTGTAAAAACCCATTTATCAATTAAAATATTCTTTATGAATACCAAAATAAGTACTTCTCTGTTTGTATTGTTGACCGCCTTTTTCTTGCTGGCCTTTTCTTCTCGAAATCCGCAACAAAAAGAAAAACCACAAGACAAAAACAAGGAAAAAACAACTACTGCCAAAGAAAGTAAAGACAAAACCAAATCGGTTGCGACAACCAAAACCGACACTGTAGCGGCTAAAGAAGTTCCGGTGGTTAAAGAAACCGACACGCTTCAAATTGATCCGAACTCAAAACTGAAAGTTTACAAAAAAAATGCCCACGCGTCTTACTATCACAATAAATTCAACGGCAGAAGAACCGCCAGTGGTAAACGATTTGACAACAATAAATATACGGCTGCACACAAAAAATTGCCATTCGGTACCATTGTAAAAGTAACCAATGAGGCCAACGGAAAATCGGTGTTGGTAGAAATTACCGATCGCGGTCCGTTTTCTAAAGTGCGTGAAATTGATTTAAGTCGACGTGCCTTTATGGATATTGCCAGCAATAAAAATTCAGGGATGGTCATTGTAAAAATCGAAGTGGTGGAAGAACCCAAATAATTACCAAGTCGTAAACGGATTTTTACTCAAATAAGCGTTGTAATACCTTTCGTCATTGGTCACTTCTTTTCCCAACCAATTTGGCTTTTCAAAGATTTCTGATTCAGATTCCAATTCGATTTCGGCCATGATTAATCCTTGGTTTTCGCCCGAAAAAATGTCGATTTCATACACGTGATTCCCGACTTTAACTTCATATCGAACTTTATCAATTATTCCGCTTTCGCAAATGGTCAGTAAAGTTTCGGCATCTATCAAACTGATTTCTCTTTCCCATTCCAAACGCGTAGTTCCGTTTGCGTTGCTTTTTCCTTTAATGGTTAAAAAACCTTTATCGCCCTTTACTCTTACGCGAACCGTTCGCTCAGGATTAGAACTCAAATAGCCTTGTACTATTCGCTTTTGGGAAAAAGATTCGTTGATGAAATCGTCCGAAAGGACTAAAAATTTACGTTCTATCTCTATCATTTTTGGCTCATATTTTAGGAGCAAGTTAAGCAATATTCACTTTGAAATTGTATTTTTACCCTAATCATAATCACCAAAACTTTTGGGAATGAAATTTTACCGCCATAAAACACCCATTAACACTTTAGCCGATTTATTTCGCTTGTACTTTGACCCACACGGTTATCAATCGAATGATCGATTATTGTTTTTGGTGGATTTGGTTAACTTTTTTCGACCTAATGATCCTAAAAAAGAAAGCATTGTCTCTTTAAAATCGCTCTTAGATTATTTGGAAGCCAATCCGGTAATGACGGCACAGTTAAAAGTGTATTTGGCCGAGGCACTTTCGCAAAGAAAATTCGGCAGAATGCTTTCGGACACCGGAATTTTGAGAGATTCCGATTTTACGTATGAAGTCAAAAAACGCCTTTTTGCCAAAATTTTGCCCTTCCAACCGGAAAAAGATACTTTGGAATTTGTGTTGAACCAGGTGTTTTTTAAAAGTTCCGATCCGATTTGGATAGCCCGAATTCCGTTTGAAGAATTACAGCAACTCTTTGATATTATTGCTGTAGAAACCATCTATGAATCGGTTGAAGAACAATCAGTATTGTCTGAAGTAATGAGCGCGATGGGTTTAATATCCCAACGAATGAGTGGCAGAGCGATGGAAACCGATGTAATCAAAATGGTGCCTGAATACGACGATTTGGAAAGTCCGTTCGTGGCTTTTGAAAACGAATTGAACAACATTTTAGCCAAAATCCGGAACGGAGAACATCATTATATTGTTTCCGATGATTTGCATTACAAACAGCTTATTATTCTGCATAAACAATGCGAAGAATACGTCGACAAAGCTTTCGGAAACAGCTCCAAATTCGGAATTTCATTGAAAGTGAATCAGAGTTTGCTGCGCATCCGTCAGCAGTTGCACCGAATGAAAGTACTCATTTCCACTTTGGTCGTCAACAAACCTTCCGACCAAAAAAACAATTCGATTTTGTTGTTACTTCGATTGATTAAATACAACTGTCAGAAAAACAATGTACGCCAGTTAATCAACGAAAGCACCCAATTAATCTCTTATGAAATCACGCAACACACGGCCAGAACCGGAGAACATTATATTACCGAAAGTCGGGCCGAATATTTTGCCATGCTCAAAGCAGCTGTTGGCGGCGGATTTATAGTAGGGATTTTGTGTATCGTCAAACTGTTGTTTTCAAAAATTGAAACCAGCGCTTTTGGCCATGCTTTTTATTACAGTTTAAATTATTCGATAGGTTTTATAGCCATTTATTTAATGGGTTACACTTTGGCGACCAAACAACCGGCCATGACCGCAGCGACCTTAACCAAAGCCTTGGAAAGCGGTATGAAAAAGCAAACCAATTCCGAAAACAAACACGGTTCGTTTGCCCGACTCTTTGCGCGATTGTTCCGTTCTCAATTTATAGCCTTTGTGGGGAATATTTTTATGGCCTTTCCGGTTTCGATGTTAGGCATTTGGTTGATTGATTATTTTTTCGACTATAACATTGCGTTTGAAAAATCGTCTAAACTCTTATTCGATTTGTCTCCGGTGCATTCGGCTGCATTATTTCATGCCGCCATTGCCGGAGTGTTTTTATTTCTGTCGGGTATTATTTCGGGGAATGTGTCCAACAGAAACAAGCACAATCAGGTCTATTATCGCATCAAAGAACATCCGGTTTTAAAGCAAAATCTGGGTATTGTTAGAACCAATGCCATTGCTAAATGGTTTGAAAATCATTGGCCCGGCGTAGTTTCTAATGGTTGGTTTGGCGTGTTTTTGGGCAGCACAGCTTCTCTTGGTATTTTTCTCGGATTAAACATCGATATTCGACACATTACTTTTGCCAGCGGCAACTTGGCTTTAGGATTGTATGGTGCCGAATTCTTTGTCGAATTACCTACGATTATTTGGGGAATCATCGGTATCGGACTGATTGGTTTTGTGAATTTCATTGTCAGCTTTTCGCTATCTCTCGGATTGGCTTTCCGTTCCCGCAATATTCCGCTTTCGGAATTAAGATTATTGTTTAATTCAACTTGGGCTTACTTCAAAAGTCGCCCGACTGCATTTTTCTTTCCGGTAAAAGACAAGTAAGATGGAATCCGCCGTAACTTATCGAAAAATCATACACATCGATATGGATGCTTTCTACGCTTCGGTAGAACAAATGGACCATCCTGAACTCAAAGGAAAACCATTGGCCGTTGGCGGAAGCGAAGTGCGCGGTGTGGTTTCGGCGGCGAGTTATGAAGCGCGGAAATTTGGGGTAAGAAGTGCCATGAGCGGCATTCAAGCCAAAAGAAATTGTCCGGATTTAATTTTTGTTCGACCAAGATTTGACCGCTACAAAGAAATCTCAAAAAAAATTCGGAAAATCTTTCACGAATACACCGACTTGGTAGAACCATTGTCGTTAGACGAGGCGTATTTGGATGTTACCCAAAACAAAAAAGGAAATCCCAGCGCGACCTTAATTGCTCAGGAAATCAGACAACGCATTTTTGAAGAAGTTGGTTTAACGGCTTCAGCCGGAATTTCGGTCAATAAATTTGTGGCCAAAATTGCCAGCGATTACAACAAACCCAACGGGCAAAAAACCGTCAATCCCGAGGAAGTTGAAAGTTTTTTGGAAAACCTCGACATCAAAAAATTCTATGGTATCGGCAAAGTAACTACTGAAAGAATGTACCATTTGGGCATTTTTACGGGTAAAGATTTAAAGTCGAAATCTGCCGAATTTCTCGAAGAGCATTTTAGTAAAAGTGGTTTGCATTTTTACAATATTGTGCGCGGTATTCACAACAGCGCCGTAAAACCCAATCGCATTGCCAAATCGGTAGCGGCTGAACATACTTTTAACGAAAACCTGACTTCTGAAATCTTTATGGTGGAAAAGTTGGAACGCATCGCCAACGAATTGGAAAATCGATTAAAAAAATACAATATCTCCGGAAAAACCGTCACGCTCAAAATCAAATACAGCGATTTTACGACTCAAACAAGAAGCAAGACCTTGCCTTACTTTATTTCGGATAAAGGATTGCTTCTCGAGACTGCTAAAGAGCTTTTATTTCAGGAACGGATGAAGGAATCGGTACGCCTATTGGGCATCTCTTTAAACAATTTAAATACAGAAATTAAAAAGACGGTTGTAGTACAATTAAAGTTTGAGTTTTAACCATAAAAAAACCAGCCCGAAAGCTGGTTTGTGTTTTTTATAAAATGCTTTTTAGTCTCTTCTGCTCATAAAAATTCTTAAAATATACCAGAACAATAGCATTACTGAAGAGAACAACTGTAGCGATGCTCCAACATATTGTTGGGTTCCGTAATTGTTTTTGATTTGATCCGTTTGATAAAGTATACTTGCAGAAGCTAATACAGCCATTCCAGCCGAAAACCATAGCCCGAGATCAAATCCAAAAATGGCCCCAACCACAATGATTCCCAATGAAACAAATCCACCAACAATAAGTAGAGTTCTTAAAAAAGAAAAGTCTGTATTAGTAAAAAAAACTACCGCAGTTAAGCCGGCAAACATAAACAAAGTCGTCAATGCAGCTTGCATTAAAATATCTCCACCGCCTGAATAAAAAGCAGCTATGTAAATCATCGGCAAAAAGATTACTGCTTCCAATATTACATATAAACCTAAGCCTAGATATTGTTTTTGTCTGGATGGATGGAATGATAAACGATCTGACATGGTTGTCCCCAACCAAAACAAACCGATAATTAACAACCATCTGTAACTTCCGCCAAACATCCATGCAATAGCTTCGGCCGGCACAATGTTGATTAAAATAGTTTCAACTACAATGAAGGCCAATACAGCTAAAGCTAAATGCTGGTAGGTTTTTTTGTAAAAACCGGCTCTTTCAATCTCACTTGCATCCGAGACTAAAATATTTTCATTATCCATAATTCTGAATTTAAAATTTTTACTAAAATAAGTTATTTTTTATTTGAAAATAAAAATCCACTAATAAATATTAAGTGGATTTTTAAGATTTTATTTATATGGAAAAACTATTCTATTTCCGAAACCCTCAAGGTATTTACCATTCCTTTATCGGCAACCGGCATGGCTGCTAAGTTAATTAGCATATCGCCTTTTTTCACATAGCCTTTTTGTTTGGCAATCTCGTTTACATCGCCAACCGTATCATCGGTGCTGACAAATTTATCGTAGTAAAACGCATTCACACCCCAAAGTAAATTCAACTGTGTTAAAATTCTTTTGTTGGAAGTGTACACTAAAATATGCGCTGACGGTCGCCAAGCCGAAATTTGAAAAGCCGTATAACCACTGTTGGTTAAGGTTGAGATGGCTTTGGCTTTGATATCATTGGCCATAGTAGCCGCGTGGTAACAAATAGATTTGGTGATAAAACGTTTGGTTCTAACATGTGGCGGATTTTGTGGCACCATAATCAAAGGAGAGTCTTCTACGGCTTCGATAATTTGGGTCATTTTTTCAATAACTTCCACCGGATAGTTTCCTACTGAAGTTTCGCCTGAAAGCATTACCGCATCTGCACCATCCATAACCGAATTGGCCACGTCATTAACCTCGGCACGCGTTGGTGTTAAACTGGTAATCATTGTTTCCATCATTTGTGTAGCTACGATTACCGGTATGCGAGCTGTTTTGGCTCTATGAATTAATTTTTTCTGAATCAAAGGCACTTCGTGAGCCGGAATTTCCACTCCAAGATCACCGCGAGCCACCATCAAACCATCACAGAAAGCTACAATTTTATCGATATTTTCTACAGCTTCCGGTTTTTCAATTTTGGCTACAATCGGAATTTTATGGTCGGAATGCTTTGTGATTAAGTCTTGTAATTCTTCTAAATCTTTTGGCGTTCTCACAAAAGAAAGCGCAATCCAATCTACCTTTTCTCCGATGGCAAAAATGGCATCTTTGATGTCTTTCTTAGTCAAAGCCGGCAAAGACACTTTCGTTTGCGGAAGGTTTACTCCCTTTTTGGATTTAAGCGGTCCGCCTTGAATTACTTTACAAACTACTTCGGTAGTCCCATTAGTTTCAAGAGCTTCAAAAATTAGCTTACCGTCATCTAACAAAATTCTTTCTCCCGGATTTACATCTTGCGGAAAAGAGAGATAGTTCATATAAACACGCTCTTTGGTTCCCGGTACATCTTCTGCCGTTTGAAAGGTAATGATGTCACCCGGATTTACTACCACATCTTCTTTCATCACGCCTACTCGAAGTTTTGGCCCTTGTAAGTCGGCTAAAATGGCTGTGGTATACCCAAACTCTTCGTTTAATTCACGGATAATATCTATTCTTTCTTTTACGTCGGTGTAATCGGCATGGGAGAAATTGATGCGAAACACGTTAACTCCTGCGTCAATCATTTTTTTAATCACTTCTTTTGAACTACAAGCAGGACCAAGCGTGGCTACAATTTTAGTTTTTTTTCTTGTTGGCATTATCCTTAAAAAATTAAATTATTTTTTGATTTTATTTTTTCAGCTTCAACGGCATAAACCGTGCTGACTCTGACTATCTTTTTTATACTGCTGATTATTTTTGAAACATCTACAGCAACTTCTCCATTTTCGATTTTTAAAAAGTAATCTACTTTTTTAAACTCGGGTATCAAATAAATTTTGGGCGCAAATTCGGTACTGCTTTCAGCAAATAATCCTTGATTGTTGTTTTCAGCAACAACGAGAGCAGCATTTTGATTTTGAACCAAACTCCAGGCTATATCTTTATCATCTTCAAAAAAAAACCTCGACAATTGGGTTTCCCCATCTTTATTGCTGATATGGATATCACAATTGCTTTTCTTGAGATTGATGGGTAAATTTTGATTGATATAATAGGCTAATCGATAATCTTCTAACGGAGAATGTATCGCAATCAATTGATAATCTATCTCATCAAAGTCTTCAAAAGACAATTTATGAACTGCCATACTTTGCAATTTAAGTTGTAAATATAGTATTTCTGACACAGATTTTAACCAACTCCGGATTGAGTTAACGTTATTTTATGAACGAAAACGTTATAGTTTTTTGAGAATCTGTATTATTTTTTGTTAATTTTTTCCTGAAATGCAAAATAAGCTCTTTGGGAAGCTTTTTCTTCTGCTTTCTTTTTTGAAGTCGCTCTGGCTTTAGCCACGATTTTATTATCGATACTCAATTTTACGCCAAAGTATTTTTGCCCGTCATTTCCGTTGTCATCAAAAACGTCATAATGAAAGGTTTTTTTCTCTTTTTGACACCATTCTATCAGCAAACTTTTGTAACTGATAACTTTACCTTCTAATTTGGCAATATCAACATACGGAATAATAACACTCTTCTGGATAAATTTTTCGCAAAAAACGTACCCTTTGTCCAAGAAAATTGCGCCCACTAAAGCCTCAAAAATATTGCCGTGGATGTTTTCGCCAAAGTGTTGCGTGGGCACTTTACTTTCCACAAAACGAATCAAATTCAAATCGCGTCCCAATTCGTTTAAATGTTCGCGACTCACAATTTTAGAGCGCATTTTAGTCAGATAACCTTCATCACCCGCCGGCGCTTCTTTGTACAAATGAGCTGCAATTACGGCACTTAACATAGCATCGCCTAAAAACTCTAATCGTTCATAATTCATGGGATTCCCTTTCAAATCTGTGCGATTGGTCGAACGATGGGTAAAGGCTTTTTCGTAATAAACGATGGATTGTGGTTTAAAACCGATTATCTTTTGAATTTCATTAAAAAAAATCCCGTCCTCTGATGAACGGGAATTTTGAAATATTTTTTTTAGAATTTTCATCTAATGTTATTCTTCAATTTTTTTGAATAAAACGCAAGCGTTGTGACCTCCGAAACCGAAAGTGTTGCTCATAGCAACATTAACCTCTCTTTTTTGTGCTTTGTTTAAAGTCAGGTTCAAAGAAGGATCGATGTTTTCATCCACAACCTTGTGGTTAATTGTTGGCGGAACAATTCCATGTTTCATGGCTAAAATTGAAGCAATTGCTTCAATAGCACCGGCGGCTCCAAGTAAGTGACCGGTCATTGACTTGGTCGAATTGATATTGATGTTTTTAGCATGCTCACCAAAAACAGCACTGATGGCTTTCAATTCGGCTACATCTCCAAGCGGCGTTGAAGTTCCGTGTGTATTGATGTGATCTACTTGTTCCGGTTTCATTCCGGCATCTCGCAAGGTGTTTTCCATAACCGCGATTACCCCAATACCTTCCGGATGTGGCGCGGTTAAGTGATAAGCATCTGATGACATTCCGCCACCGCCAACTTCACAATATATTTTTGCGCCACGGGCTTTAGCATGTTCGTATTCTTCTAAAACCAAAGCTCCGGCACCTTCACCTAAAACAAATCCGTCACGGGTAGCATCAAAAGGTCTTGAGGCTGTTTCCGGACTGTCGTTTCTGGTTGATAAAGCTTGCATGGAGTTAAATCCGCCCATACCGGCAATGGTAACTGCAGCTTCCGAACCACCTGAAATAATAACGTCACACATGCCTAAACGGATGTAATTGAACGCATCAATTAAAGCATTGGCTGAAGACGCACAAGCGGAAACTGTGGTATAATTCGGCCCCATAAAACCATTTCTCATTGAAATGTGAGCGGGAGCAATATCGGCAATCATTTTCGGAATAAAGAAAGGATTGAATCTTGGCGTTCCGTCACCGGCCGCATAACTCATTACCTCTTCTTGGAAAGTTTCCAATCCGCCAATTCCGGCACCCCAAATTACGCCAACTCTTTGTTTGTTTACATTGTCATTGGTGATTCCGGCATCTTTTATGGCTTCTTCGCTGGCAGCAATGGCATATTGTGCAAATTTGTCCATTCTGCGAGCTTCCTTGCGGTCCATAAAATCTTCTATATTGAAGTTTTTAACTTCGCAGGCAAATTTTGTTTTGTGTTTTTCAGTATCGTAATAGGTAATCGGAGCAGCACCGCTTTTACCGTTTACCAGTGCATTCCAATATTCCTCAATGGAATTTCCGATTGGTGTTAACGCACCTAAACCTGTTACTACAACTCGCTTTAATGCCATAATGTATTTTTTACAATTGTATTTAAACAAATAATACCCATGTTTTCTTCAAATTTAATCATTAAAGAGACAAGGGTATTTCAATATTTTTAGATTGAATATCAATCAAGATTTAATCTTTTCAGTAAAAATAATAAAAACCCGTGAAAAATTATAGATTCTCCACGGGTGATTTATTTATTATTTTTTTGCTTCTTCGATGTAAGAAATAGCTTGACCTA